>SYEI01000003.1 GCA_005800865.1 Bacteroidota bacterium
AGAAGGGTGCTTATGTAAACAATTTAACAGCAAAAAAATACATAATGAATGGCAAAAAATTGAAAGAAAATGGTGAAGGAGAAATAAACTTATATATTGAATTTCTTTATACTAAAGATGGATGGAAAGTAATAAAAATTCAAAGTTAATTTATTATATATGAAGTCAACAGAATACATACATATACCAAAAGGGTCTATGAATCATGGCTTTTCAAGTGGAGAAGTATCTACTGGTGAATTTTATTTTACTAAAAATTATATGTTCTTAATTCCTTTTACAAATGGCGGGATGACTGGTATTGAGGCTCATCACACCGACTTTACAAACGCAAAAGAATTTGCCAAACATATAAATGACGAGCTTATTAGCATGAATATTGAAGAATTCGAAAATAAACTCAAACAATTTGTAGGTTCAAAGTTTACCTTTAAAGTAAGTGAACTAGAAAAAATGAGCGTGCAAATTGGTTGGTGGTTTTTTGGAGGAATGAGAATTAAAACCAAAGAAAATGGCTTAATGAGCATGAATGTACAGCCAAAAGCAGTAAGAGAACAGGTAAAACAATTTTATAATTTATAACGATGAGCTTTTTAAAAAATTTATTCGGCAAAAAGGAATCTGATTCTGATAAACCAAAACAAGACAGCCTTCCTGAATATTTTAATAGCGCACAAAAGGTGATGACAGAATTAGATATTATTACCGAAGCCGTTATGGCTGCCGAAGAGATATACACCAAAAGAGATTACGAAGTATATCATGTTCAAGATTTTGCAACCGAATTACCTCAATTGCAATTGATAAAAAATAACAACAAAACACTTGTTTATATCGCCTATACGAGAAACCATGAAAGTCTTGAACACGTTTTTGATAAAGAACGATTAAGCGACTTCATAAAACATGCTACTGAAAATTCCAGTGATTGCCTCGTTGCTTTAGTTAATATTGATAATCCAAAACAAAGATCGGCTATGTATTTTGGTGAGCCATATAGTTACACGATTAAGGAACAATTTTACCCTAGTTTAAGCTAATTTTATATTTAAAGAGAATGGATATTAATAATTAAAACTTAATTTTAACTACTGAATTCGTTATCAACTCTATGAGAAATAGCTTTTTTATACTTATTGCTATACTTAGCTTTTACAGTTCAAGTTCCCAATGCATTACTGGTGACTGTAAAAACGGGCATGGTTTTTTAAGAACAAAAGATAATATTCAATACGAAGGCGGATTTAAGAATGGAAAATTCCACGGATTTGGAGATTACTACGACTATACCAATAAATACAGTTATAAAGGCAATTGGGTAAATGGCAAAAAAAGTGGATTTGGGATAGAAGAAGATTACACCAATAGCACAAAATATGAAGGCGAATGGAAAAATGATGTCTATCATGGAAAAGGAAAATTTACTTGGCAAGGCCAATTAGATTTGAATTACGAGGAGTACGATGGAGAATGGAAAGATGGCAAGCGCACTGGAATTGGAACCTACAAATGGAAAGATGGAAACGTATATAAAGGCGGCTTTTTTGAAAACTTATTACAAGGCAAAGGTAAATTCACTTGGATTTCGGGTAACTATTACGAAGGTGAATTAAAAAATAACTTTTTTGACGGTGAAGGTGAAATGCACTATGCAGACGGAACGGTTGAAAAAGGCATATTTAAAGGCGACTCGCTTTTTGAAGGAGAAACGTTGTATAAAGAGAATAATCTTTCCTTCACTGCCTTTAGTGGCGATACTAATGCTACACTCATCATAGACGCCGCTGCAGTTATTGATGATAATACAAAAAAAATCATCAGTGATTTACTCTGGAGTGAGTATCATAAAACTTCCAACACAGTTATGGTATTTACGATACCAACCTTAAATGGCGAAAGTATTGACGATTATGCTAACAAAACCTTTAATAGATTACAATTAGGTACGGCAGGTAAAAACAATGGAGTTTTACTTTTAATTGCAGTTAACGACAGAAAAATGCGGATGGAAGTTGGTTATGGCTTAGAGGGCGTGTTACCAGATTTATTAACTCAGCGTATACAACAACAAGACATTATACCTGACTTTAAAAATGGCAACATCAGTCAAGGAATTTTAAAAGGCGTCAAAGGAATCTTATCTGTACTTCAAGACCCGAAAAATGCTGAACTTTATGCGTCAGATTCCTCTTCGGAGGAAAGCAGCAGATCATATGGAACAATGTATGTATTAAATTTATTAATTCTGTTAGCTTGTGTTAATAGCGCATATTTCGGTCAATACGGTAGGTTTGTATTTTCTTCAATTATAATGCTTTGGTTTTCATTAATTATTACTTACAAAGATCAATATGGCTTGGGCTTTTCAAATTCTTTTTTATTACATACAATAATATACTATCTAATCTATTTTACGATTAGAGGATTTAAAGCAGGCAAAATAAAAACGTCTAAAAAAGAATCGTTTATCCATCAATTCTTTTATAATAATTCTGAAAAGTACGAAACCTCTTCTGGTGGCAGCGGCGGCAGTTACTCAAGTAGCGGTTATTCTGGTAGTAGTAGTTCATCATATTCCTCCTCATCTTCTTCGTCTTCATGGTCAGGTGGTGGTTCATCAGGTGGCGGCGGAAGTAGTAGCAGTTGGTGATTAAATTTAAATTTTAGTAGGGTGTGACACTACGGGTCGGGCTTTTTGCTGTCTCTTTGCAAAAAGATTGAAATGAGTCAGCCCAGCCCATCGGGTCAAGCCAAAAATTCTATTAATTAAATTAAACTAAGAAGAAATTTCCATTTTAATCTTTCTGTTCTTGATTTTTTCTTCTTTAATTAATTGAAGAACTTTATTAATCTTAGAAGCCTTCACAGCTGCATAGGCCGAATGATCTAACACTTCAATCTTGCCTAATTCATCTTTTTGTAATTGACCTTTTTGCAACAACATTCCCACAATATCCATTTTATTGATTTTGTCTTTCTTGCCAGCGCCAATGTATAGAGTCTTCCATTCGCATGGTGCCGGAAGCGTTAATTTTTTTGGTAAGGTTTCTTCTTCAGGAATAATATCTATAAATTTCGGTAAATGGTCATTAATGTCTAGTAAAAAGTAGGCTGTTCCGTTCGCATTCATACGTGCTGTTCTTCCGTTGCGATGTATCATCACATCTTCCGTTGCAGGAAATTGGTAATGAATCACTGCATCAATTTCTGGGATATCTAAACCACGCGCTGCTAAATCGGTAGTGATTAATAAATTAATGCTACCGTTACGTAATTTGATTAATGTTTTTTCTCTATCAATTTGTTCTAAGCCTCCATGGTAATAACCATGATCTACTTTGTGTAATTCTAATTGTTCCGAAATACGATTTACAGCGTCACGATGATTACAAAATACAATCGTTGATTTAGAATTAATCTTTCCTAACAATAACATCAAAGCTTCTAATTTATCATCACCTTCTACCCTAACCTCTTTTACCACTAAAGCCGATTTCATTTCTTTATGCTCGGTGGTATAATTTAACTCTACACTGTGTTTTAAACCAACAAAATCTGGAATTTCTTTTAAAGCGGTGGCTGATGTAAGGATGCGTTTTTTTAAGTGCTTACATTCTCCAATTATAAATTCCATTTCGTCTTTAAAACCAAACTCTAAGGATTTATCAAATTCATCTAGGATCAATGTTTTTATATCATCTACGATTAAATTTTTACGACGTAGGTGATGTTCTATTCTTCCAGGTGTACCAACCAATACTGCTGGAGGATGCTGAAAATTATTTTCTTCGATACGAACTGAGTGTCCTCCATAACAACAATTAATTTTGTATTGGGTGCTCATTTGCTTAAACACTTGTTCAATTTGAATAGCTAATTCGCGTGAAGGAACTAGTATTAAAACTTGTACGCCTGTTTTGTCTTCTTCTAATAATTGAAGGATTGGCAATAAAAATCCCAATGTTTTTCCTGAACCCGTAGGAGAAATCAACACCACATCATTTGGTTTTGGAATAGCTTCCAAAGTGGCTTTCTGCATGTGGTTGAGTTCAGTAATATTAAAATGCGAAAGGATAGATGTATAGTTCATGAGATTTTTATAAGCTGCAAATATAGTGTATAAAAATGGAACGAAGGTGTTAATCCCCTCATTCCCGAACCTTCTCCCAACTGGAGAGGGATTGACGATGAGGGTTAAAAAAACTCTGCGTATATTTACACTTCAAAAAAAACACAACATGCCTTTTTCGAAACTTGGATTATCAG
>SYEI01000352.1 GCA_005800865.1 Bacteroidota bacterium
GTAGCGGTAGGCAATGGCGCAATGTTGATGGTCATGGTAGCGCTGGTAGCACAGGTAGGAGTAGCAGTGGAAGTTGGTGTAAAGGTGTAGGTTGAATTACCTACGGCAGCAGTGGAGATGGTAGCAGGGGACCAAGTACCTGCGATGCCGTTATTAGATATTGCGGGTAAGTTAGCTGGGGTTGCATTTTGACAATATGGTCCAAGGGCATTGAAAGTTGGAGTCACATTTGGATTCACCGTAACCGTAAGGTTCTGCGAAGAATCACACCCAGTAGTGGCGTTTGTTGCCGTTACAGTGTAGTTTGTAGTTGCCCCTGGACTAACAGTGACACTCGAGGTGCTTACACCATTCTGGGTGGTAATAGGAGTGGTATTCCAAACATAGTTGTATATATTTAAATTTGGATTACTTGTTGCAGTAATGGTTGCGCTTTGGCCCGCACACAGGGTAGGCGGATTGGATAGCGTGAACGCGGGGGTTGCATTTACATTAATGGTAAAAGTTCCTGTACACCCTGATGAAGATGTGAACGTTATGGTGGCAGAACCAGGTGCAACCGCGGTAACTACTCCGGTGGATGCATTTACGGAAACGATTCCCGAATTACTGCTTGACCACGCAATCCCAACGGCAGGGGGTTGATTGTTCGTAATGCTTAATTGCTGTGTAGTTCCGGCACACATTTGCGGGTTGTCTGAAATGATCGGACTTGGGTTCGTGGAACTGATCGTCTGCTGACTTGAGTTAACACATCCGTTGTTGTCAGTTATCGTAATAGCGTATGTACCAGGAACCAAAGTTGGAAAAGGTGTAGTTTGAGGTATCGTGTAATTTAAAAATCCTGGGGCTTGGATCTCCAAACCGGCAGGATTGTTTAGTGTTCCGCCTGTTAATTGCCAAGCCACATTAAAACCGCCATTAAGACCGGGTGTTCCATCCTGTGTGCCCAAACCTCCGATTACAATTGAGCCAGTTCCATTTGCACATGTGGCATTTGTAATTGTGAATTGAGGAGTTATAGGCGGAGGTTCACTTATAATTAATGTTGCATTATATTGACAATTTGCATAATCGCTAATAGTTAAGTTGTATGTTCCGGCTGATAGATTAGACATGGTATAACTTCCACCACCGATGGAGCAAGAAGAAGATGTTGCAGAAATTTCTGCGGGACAATTTAATCCAAAATTAGCTGGTGGAGCGGTTGGCCCAGTCCAAAAAACACTATAACCTCGGCATGTTCCTGCAGCAGGTGGGCCTACGGTTCCTCCACAAACATTGATTACTATTTGTCCTGTATTTTGAGAATTACATAAAATATTTGTTGGCTGTGTGGTAACTACTAATTGTGAAACCGATGAAACAGAACCTCCACCTTGTGCACACCAGCTTCCATTTTGTTGTTCTGTTTGACCTGTATAGCATTCCACAGAATATCCACCAACACCGAGATTATTGAAAGTTACGGAACTAGTTGTGCTTGTTGCAGTCTGGATAACTGCATTTGTTGTAGAATTGAAAAGTGTCCAATAATAAACTGCAACATTGGCGTCTATACAGTCTTGACAATAATCGTTAAATGATGCAATCAACTGACCATTTGTTCCACCAAAGCAAGATGGAGATACAGCAGTAGTTGAAACGGCACAATTTTGCCCCCACACCCCTACCTTGCTTACTATAAAAAAGATTGAAAGTAAAAGGGCAATTTTTAATAGTCTGTTGCGCATAAAAGATTGTTAAGGAGATAAAATTAAATAATTATGTAGCTAAGACGCGTATACTTTTCATCAGTTGTTTTGTGAATAGCTAAATGAATATAATAGCATTTTCAATGAACATTTAATGGTTTTGATCGAATATTTAATAAATTTCAACAGTTGTTTATCAGATTTAAAGTCATTTTTTTCTTCTAATTAAAAATGGTAGATTTTAAAAAATCGATTTGCTAAAAGCTTGCAAATTTACGACTTACTTTTATTTAAAAAAAAGCTTTAACTAATTAATAAATAAACAATATTTAATTACCAATAATTTTGGCTTCTATTCGTCTGTTTAGGGCTTTGTTTTCAGGAGAATCATTTGGGTATTTTGGAACAGATTCACCATAACCTACAGTTGAGATTCGTTTCGCATCAATCCCTTTTGAAGTCATATATTTCTTAATATCATCTGCCCGATTTTGTGATAATATCTGATTGTGTTTATAATCGGCATCTGAGTCTGTATGCCCAGAGATTTCAACTTCAACATTTGGATATTTTTTCAAGAAATCAATGAAACTATTAATTTCTGAATCGTATTCCTTTTTGATGTTGTATTTATCGACATCAAAAAGAACGTTTAATTCTATACTTTCCCCGAGGCTAAAAGCGTTAAAAATGTACCGTTCGTTTGTATAGGTGCTGTCACCTAATTTTATTTGAGTAATTAGCTTTAGGCTATCGCCAAACATACAGGGGCTAAAATTAATTTTGAAATTATTATTAACTCGGTACATGGTGTGATTAAAAACGTTTGAAATTTCATTTCTAGAAAATAATTGCCAGAAATAGCCCCCTGTTTCATTACTTATAAATGAGAGGTAAGGTACATCGACATACTCTCCAAAACCAATTGAATTTACGATTATCCTAGATTTCTTTGCTTCAGTTACTAATTTTATAAGATCTGTGGCAATTTGAGATGAGTTTTCTTGCCCATCTGTCAATAGTACAATCATTTTTTCTTTTAAAGTTGATTTTGTTTGTTCATCGATACCTAATTTTATTGCATCTTGAATAGCAGTAGCGTAACCAAAACCTGCTAGCCCGGATGTCGGACGTAAAAAAGACCTTAGATTATTTTTATCTTTAGATGTAATTAAATTTTTTACATAATTGTCAAACTTGATTACGGTAATTTCATCATCAGGGTGCTTATAGCTAATTGCAGAATCAAGCGCTTCTTGTAAAATATTTGCCCGTTCATCTCCCATAGAGCCACTGTGATCTAAAAGAAAAACTATAGACATTGGGCTTCTTTTTCCTTGCACTGTCTGTGTAAACTTATAGTTCATAATCTTACAGCTTGAAGAGTCTTTCAAAATCTTAATACCAATAATTGATTTTTTATTGATTTCATTAATATAACCATTTGAAATAGGATCATAGAATGTGTAACAAATACTTCCTTCGTTTGAAGTAATTCTTGCATTATACGATTCAAGTGAATAGGAGGACAAATTAGTTGTTTTTATATCTTTTGCAACAATCGCCAAAGGTTTTTTACATTGCGAATAGTTTTCTGGTGGTGTAGCATCTTTCTCAATAACTTTTTCAGCTAATTTTCCGTTCAACTTATATGTTGGACTTCCTTTACCTTTGATGTTCAATGTTTTAATTATTGTTTTGCATGAAACTAGTGTTGCAAGTAATATTAATGTTAAAGGTATTTTCATATTTATTTTAAAGATAGTCTCAATTTAGTAAAATAAAATTTGAAATTTTATTTTACTTTTTGGCCTAACAAGCTGGAATCAAAATTACAAAGTTTTTCGCCAATTTTAATACATTATAAATCTGTAAATTAAATTCTAGATTTAGTTCTGCGTTCGATTCTCTTTTAATGTAGAAAAGAAAATTATTCCATAACCAAAAGTAAGCATAAGATGAAAAGGAACCATGCCTAAATCACCATAAACAGCCCTTTGTATTGCTGTAAATCCAAAGATTAACATTAATATGCCTTCTAAAATGTTTATGATAGACAGACTTTTTTTGTCGTATTTATTTCCTTTGAATTCTGTTTTCATTAAA
>SYEI01000353.1 GCA_005800865.1 Bacteroidota bacterium
AAGGTGCTGGTGACCAAGGGATGATGTTTGGTTATGCAACTAACGAAACAGCAAACTACATGCCTTTAGCTTTAGATTTAGCTCATGGTATTTTATTAGAATTAGCAGCTTTACGTCGCGAGAATAAAGAAATTAAATATTTACGTCCAGATGCAAAATCTCAAGTAACTTTAGAATATGATGATAACAATACACCAGTTCGTATTGATGCGATCGTAGTTTCTACACAACATGATGATTTTGATGCAGAGCCAAAATGTTAGCGAAGATTAAAAAAGATATTATTGACATTTTAATTCCTCGCGTTAAAAAGAAATATCCTAAATACGCACATTTATTCAATAACAAAATTAACTACCATATTAACCCAACTGGTAAATTTGTAATTGGTGGACCACACGGAGATACAGGTTTAACAGGTCGTAAAATTATTGTAGATACTTACGGTGGAAAAGGTGCTCACGGTGGTGGTGCTTTCTCTGGTAAAGATCCAAGTAAAGTTGACCGTTCAGCAGCATATGCTACTCGTCACATTGCTAAAAATTTAGTTGCAGCAGGTATTTGTTCTGAAGTATTAGTTCAAGTATCTTATGCAATTGGTGTTGCACAACCAATGGGTATTTTTATTGATACTTATGGAACGGCAAAAGTAAAAATGACTGATGGTCAAATTGCTAAAATCGTTGAAAAAGTATTTGATATGCGTCCTTACTTTATTGAGCAACGTTTTAAATTACGTAAACCAATCTACAGCGAAACTGCAGCATACGGACACATGGGTCGTAAAAACGAAGTAGTAACTAAAACTTTCAAATCTCCTGATGGAAAAACAAAAACAATGAAAGTTGAATTGTTTACTTGGGAAAAATTAGATTACGTAACTAAAGTAAAAGCAGCTTTTAAAGTAAAATAATTTTAAGAGTATATAAATTAAGAATCCCTTTAAGCAAAAGTTTAAAGGGATTTTTTTTATTATATTTATGAAACTAATAAGAAAACAAAAACACACCATTATTGCTAAGTATTTAAGCTAGTTCAATAAATACTGCTCATATAACGAAGTTATGAAGCGTATTTTGGTAGCAACAAATGAACAATGAATAAGAGAATATTAAATAAAGTTTTTGCATTTACATTTCAATATCTGGACGATGAAGACATTTATACAGGCTATGTAATTGACTTTAATGATAATTGGCTCTTGTTGAAACTTGTCACTGTAGACTACGTTGCGGATGGATATGTTATACTTAATACAAAATTCATCAAGGACTATAAAAGAGGAGAAAAACAAAAATTCATCCAAAAAATACTAGACCTAAAAGGCAAAAAACCAACTGATAAAGAAAAAATTCCTTTAACAGACCTAAAAACAATTTTTACTTTTCTCTCAGAGAAATATGGTTTATTTCAATTTGACCAAAGAACTCAAAAGGCATGTTGGTTAGGTAAGGTTAAAAAGATAACAGGCAATGATATGAAAATTGACTACTTGAATCCTAGAGCAATTTGGTCGACAACAATGCCGACATATAAGCTTGGCAATATTAGGACAATACAGTTTGACACTGACTATATAAATTCACTTTTGCTTGTGGCTAAGAAAAAGAAGTAAATGGACTATCGCATAGTACACACTTCTTTTAGAAATATTTTCTGCTCACAAAAACATTTTCTTCAAAAACTTTGGCAGCTAATTCTAAAATAATGAATAAAAGGCACGTATAGCAAAGGATAAAATCAATATGCCAGAAAAACGATTAATCCACGTTAAGCCGCTGGTGGTTATTTTGTTTCTAAACAAATTTAAGACAGTACTTAAAATAAGCCACCAAATTGCAGAGCCAATAAAAACACCTAACACTAAAGAAGATGATAATAGGTAGTTTGTTTTTTCTTGCCCTAAACCAAGCCCAGCAAAAACGGCGAAGAAAGTTAGAATAGTTATTGGGTTGGTTATGGTTAGTAAAAACGTAGAAGTGAAATTTTTTAAGAAGCCATTACTATCAATGTTGGCTTCTTTTGTAGCTGCTTTGCTGATGAGCGTTTTAATTCCTAAGTAAAGTAAAAATAAACCTCCAAATAATTTCATCCAAAATTGTTGGGCAATTAAAAAATCTGAAATACTCGTTAACCCAAAGCCTGCTATAAAACCATAAGTTCCATCTGCCACGGCTGCGCCTAACCCAGTAAAAAGTCCAGACAAACGCCCTTCGGTTAGGGTTCTTCTAATGACTAAAACGCCAATTGGTCCAACTGGTGCGGCAATTGAAAAGCCCACTAAAAGTCCTTTAATCAAATAATCGAAAGTCATATAGTATTTATGAAATAGTAAAGTATTTGAATAACTAAAACTTCGGACAGCTCACTAAAACACGTCTTGTTTTCTTTTTCTTTTTAGCAATTTCATATACTAAAGAAACTTCGTGTCCGCCCAATGAATTGGCAACACCTAATTTTGAGATAGTTAAATCGTAACTATAACCAATACGTAAGTTGTATTCTGTAATATCAAACCCAACTAACACTGCAATCGATTCGCGGCTGCTATAGGTTGGTCCGTATGTTTTAAATGGCAAGCCTCTGTACCACAATCCTACATTTAAAGGTAAATGATAATAGTACACACCAATATCTAATTGATCGTATTTTTGTTGGTGGCGATAATTAAATGCAGGAGAGATGTAACGCTTGATATCATTTTTAGATTTTTGCTCGATAATAAAACGGTAACCACCATGTAAACTTAAACTCAATGGCAATGGCACTCTATCGCCTGTTAAACTGCTATTAGGTTGTGTTAAATGTTTAGCGCTTAAGCCAAGCCAGTATTCTGTTGAGTTTAATAAAGCCCCAGCAGCAAAATCCATAAAGTTTAATTGCTCATAATTAGCAGCCTCTGTTGATACGCTTGAACCTGTAGTAATTTGATCGTTAAATTTTAGTTTCCCAAAATCAATGCGTTTCATATTGTAGTTTAAATTAGCACCTAATCTAATTTCTGCCATCTTACTTACTTTAAAATGATAGGCGTAATTAATTCCAAATTGTGTGTGCGTTAATCCAGCTGTTCCAGCTCTATCTTGCATTACGGTTATTCCTAAGCCACTATTAATATCGCTCATATTATAATCATAACTTGCCATGTAGGTTTGATAGGCTCTTTTAATGCCAGGCCATTGATTTCGGTAATTAGCCACAAAACGGTGCTCGTAGGTAACACCTGTAAATGCTGGATTTAAATACATGGGTGCAGCATAAAATTGTGTAAACTGAGCGTCTTGTGCTTTCAATACCATTGAAAACAAAGCCATGTAAAGTGTTAGAGCGAAATATGTAATTATTTTTTTAATAGCGCTTATTTTTTAGTTAAACTTATAATTAAATCTTTTTCAATTTGTTCGGTAACCAAAGGTTCAATATCTACAATCATCGTTTGGAAACCATCTTCTTCAATAATGGCTTTATAAGACTTTACCGGATTCATAACCAAAATAAATTTCCCTGTTTTTGAATTTGCATTATAAATGCCAGATACTTGCTTGCTTTCAGTATCTATAATGGTAATTTTTGCCTTACTAACTTCATTGCCAAACATAACCACACCATGTTTCACTTTTAAATCATTGTCTCCAAAACGAGTGTCAATCATATAAATATCTGAACCACCAAAAGTTTCTTCTTTTACTGAAGAATAATATCCATGTGTGCCATTGGCATTTAATACAAAGAAAATATCATTGTTTACTGTATTGATTGGAAAACCTAAATTTTCGGGAGGAGAAAATGTATTGGTTTCTTGATTTAAAATAGTTTTAAAAACATCGTATTCTCCCATCGTGTTATGCCCTTTTGAACTAAAGTATAAAGTAGTTCCATCAGGATGTAAAAAAGGTGCGTCCTCATCTTTGTACGTATTAATTGTTGCACCTAGGTTTAATGGCATCGACCATCTGCCGTTTGGTAATTTTTTAATACGATAAATATCTTTTCCACCAAAGCCTCCAGGTTTATTACTACTAAAAAATATCACACTGGTATCAGAACTAAAACAAGCGCTGGTTTCTATAAAGGGTGTATTTATTTCAGCGCCAAGTTTTTCAGGAGTCGTCCATCCATTAAAACTTATTCTCGTCATGTATAAATCGCCCGTTAATTTATCATCTGATGTTCTGTAAATCATTAATTGATTGCCATCAAAGCTTAAAGCAACACAAGCATCATGGGTGTTGGTATTAATTGGTGCGCCAATATTTTTTGGAGTTCCCCATTTACCATCTTCCATTTTTTGAGAAACATACACATCTTCGTAATACGCATTATAAACGTCTTTTAGGTTCCCAGTGCTTCCTTCTCGGCGAGAGGTGAAGTACATTAAACTTTCATCAGGTGTAATTAATGGCACATATTCAGCAAAAGAAGAGTTTATTACATTACCCACATTTTTGATAATTGAACGATGAGGTTGACTTATTAAATCAATAGCGTTTTTACTACAAGCAATATGATAATCCACATCATCATTCGTAATGGCTCTTTCTTTTATGGCAATTGCTCTGTAATTAGTATAGTACTTGATGGCTTGCTCAAAATTAGAAGTGAGGTGATAAAATTTCCCGAAATAAAATAATACCTCTGGTGTTTTGCTGTTTTTTAATTTAACAATATGATTATAGCTAGAGTCGGGAGCTTGATTTAAATTTAAGCGACTAATAACAGAGTTTAAATGAGCTGTTTCGTTATCTAAATCAATTGCTAAAACTTTTCTATAAAAATTAATGGCGTTTAAATAGTCTTCTTGTTCAAATGCAGCGTTAGCTAACTTCAAATCTTTTGCATACAATTTGGAGCTCACTTTTGTTTGACCGAACAAGTGTAGGGAGCAAAATAGAATAGCTATGTAAACAACTAATTTCATGTTATCTTAACAAAAGCACATCGCCAGTTTTAGCAATTTTTTTACCATCTAAAGTGGTTGCATTTATTTTCCATATG
>SYEI01000354.1 GCA_005800865.1 Bacteroidota bacterium
AAAACGTTTGGGTGGAGCTGCTAATGTAGCTTTGAACATTCAGGCAATGGGGGCTAATCCTATTTTATGTTCCGTAATTGGTATTGATTATGAAGGACAAAACTTTTTGGATTTATTGAAAACTCAGAAGTTAAGTCAGAAAGGTATTTTAAAATCACGCGACAGAATTACAACTGAAAAAACCCGTGTCATTGGAAATAATCATCAGTTGTTGCGTATTGATGAAGAAATTGAAGAAGATATAACGCCAGCTGAAACTCAACAATTAATCACCTTGATTTCTTATATCATTCAACATGATAAGATTGATGTGATTTTATTTGAAGATTATAATAAAGGATTAATTACTCCTAAGTTAATTAGTAAAGTTGTAGAGTTGGCAAAGAGTAAAGGAATTCCAACCTGTGTGGATCCTAAAACAAAAAATTTTAACGCCTACAAAGGAGTTACCTTATTTAAACCAAATTTAAAGGAGTTACGCGAAGGCTTAAAAATGGACATTAGCTCTGATAATATTAATGAGTTACAACGTGCTATTAGTAGCTTCCGTGTAAAACAAAAATTTGATACTGCCTTAGTAACTTTGGCAGAAAAAGGTGTTATTATTAATTCTCGTTCAGAAAAACATCATACGCCAGCGCATATTCGTAGCATTGCCGATGTGAGTGGAGCAGGGGATACTGTTATTAGTGTGGCAGCTCTATTAGTGGCATTACATGTTAACCCAATTGTGATGGCAGCTATTTCAAATTTAGCTGGAGGATTAGTGTGTGAACAAATTGGCGTAGTACCTGTTAGTAAAGAACAGTTATTGGAAGAGGCTTTGAAGTTGGATTTTGTGAAGTAAAGTCTTAACCGCAAAGAACTCAGAGTAAATGCAAAGAACGCTGAGTTTGTAATTATCAAATACTTATTTTTCTCTTTGCGAAAAAACTTTGCGCACTTTGCGGTTAAATAAAAACAGTACTATGTCTCAAATTACACCATACAATAACACCGAATCAAAAAAAGAGCAAGTAGCTCAAATGTTTGATAACATTGCTTTTCGTTACGATTTTTTAAATTCCTTATTATCGCTTGGTATTCATAAAGGCTGGAGAAAAAAATGCATTAAACTAATTGCTGATAAACAACCCAAACATATTTTAGATGTAGCTACAGGCACTGGAGATTTTGCTATTGCTGCGATGAAACTCAATCCAACAAAAGTCATTGGTATTGATATTAGTGAAGGTATGATGAAATTTGGTAGAGAAAAATTGCAAAAGCTCAACCTTGACAAAACTATTACTTTGCAATATGGTGATGCAGAAACCTGCGATTTAGCTGACAATAGTATGGATGCTATTACTGTAGGTTTTGGAGTGAGAAATTTCGAGAACCTTGAAAAGGGGTTAACTAATATGTTACGTATTTTAAAACCAGGCGGACAATTATGTGTGTTAGAATTTTCTTCTCCACAAAAATTTCCTGTTAAGCAGTTTTATAAATTTCATTTTAAGTATATCACGCCAACATTAGGCAGACTATTTTCGAAAGATACACGAGCATATACGTATCTACCTGAATCTATTAAAGCATTTCCTGATAACGAACGATTTACAGCTATCCTCGAAAAAGTGGGCTATAAAAAAGCGAGTTTTAGTTCGGTTGGCTTAGGTTTAGCAGCTATTTATTTAGCAGAGAAGTAAATGATGTGTTATTGATTTCTTGAAGCTTCTCCATATAAGTTTGGCCTCTTTTTTCTGCCAACAGATCTAAGCTTAGCATAACTCCAGCTTGAATTAATAAACCTAAGGCTAAACCCTTCCAATAGGTTTGTGGTGAAGAATAAAAAATAATTAGCAAAATTATTGAAGCAACAATGAGAGTGACTTCTATCCATTTATAGATTGTAAAGTTATTCATTACCGTTTCCATCCTTGGTAGTTCTTCTGTTTGTATTTTTTCTGGCTTATAATTTATGAAATAGGTTACTCTTTCTATATCTTTCAAAGAGCGATTATAAACACTGATGCCAACCGTTAGTTGAATGAGACCAATCATTAATAAAGGGATAGACATTCCTTTAAAAAAGGAGTATTTAATGATGAATAAAAAAAAGGCTGATAATAAAAGTGCGACACTGCCAATAATGATGAAGAACAAACTCTCAATTCGTTCTTCTGTAAAATAAACGTCTACAAAATGTATAGTATGTTCCATTTTAAACTAGAGGAATATCAATAATGACAGTTGTCCCTCTTCCAATAGAAGAATCAAAATGTACACTACCATTTAAAAATTCGATGCGTGTTTGAATTCCTTTTAAACCAATGCCTTCAAAATCATCTAACTGATTCGTGTCAAAGCCCACACCATTATCTTCAATCATAATGTTTAGCTCCGTTTCGTGACGTATTAATTGCATGCTAATTTGAGAAGCTTTGGCATGTTTAATAATATTGTTAACGATTTCTTGAATGACTCTGTATAAAACAGTTTCCACTTGATTATCTAATCGTGTGTCTAAACCAACTATTTCTAGATCTACTTTTAAAGTAGGAGCGTTCCCTAGTTTTGTAATAAACTCTCTTACGGCACTTGCCAAGCCTAATTTAATTAATGTATTAGGCATCATGTTATGAGAAACAGCTCTTACTTCTTTAACAGAATCATCCACCAAACTTAAGGCGTTTTGCATGGCTAATTTTTGTTCCTCGGTTTGAGTTGTGATTTTAGAATCGAGATTACTTAAATTTAATTTAGCAGCGCTCAATAATTGCCCAACGCCGTCATGCAAATCTTGGGCAATGCGGCGGCGTTCTTTTTCTTCAGCTTCTAAAATAGCTTTTGTTCTAATTTCTTTCTGACTTGCAATTTCTGCATCTAATTTGGCTTGTTGCTCAATTTGTTTTTTGCGATAAAATAAAAATCCTGTAATCGCTATTAACAGCATTAAAACAACAATAGCAATAATAATAATGTTTTTAATATAAGCTTGTTTCTCTTTTGTTTCTATTTCCGCTTTGTTTTTAGCTAGCTCTAAATCTTTTTTCTCAACATCATATTTGGTTTGCATTTCAGCCATTT
>SYEI01000355.1 GCA_005800865.1 Bacteroidota bacterium
GCAATTGATTAATCGCTGCCTCTAATTCTACTTTATTAGAATTCACTCTTAATTCAACTGCTTGCATATCGGCTTTTGAAATTACACTTTGATCAAATAACACTTTATTTCTATCGTAATCCAATTTTGAATTATCATAGTTTACTTGAGCTGCACTAATTCTGTTTTCAGCATTTGCTAAATTCAACATATTAGGAACGATTTTTATTTTCGCTATCACATCGCCTTGCTTTACTTGTTGCCCGGCAACAATATATAATTTCTCGATGATACCACTTACTTGTGATTTCATATTCACTTCTTTGCGAGGTGTAACAGATCCAGTTGCTACTGTTTTTTTTACAATTGACGTATCAAAGGCAGTAGTTGTTTTAAATACCTCAGGCGGTTTTTGAGATTTATTATATAAGAAATAAAATGTCCAAAAAATTAAGCCAACAAAGGCAATTAGTAACGTGATTTTTATCGTTTTTTTTATCATAATTTTATTTTTGTTTAACCGCAAAGACGCAAAGATTTTTCGCAGAGTCCGCAATTTATTTAGTTTATATTTTTAATTCTCTAATTATTCTGTTCTTAATGCTTCTACTGGTTTAATAGCTACTGCTTTGCTTGCTGGAATTAATCCCGCAAACGCCCCGCTTAAAATTAATACACTTAATGCTTTTATCGCTACTGATAAATCAACTGTTGGGTTTGCAAACATTTCTCCTGAATTACCAATCGCTGAATCTAACGCTTCCAATAATCCAATGCCAATTACCAAACCAAAATAACCTGAAATAGAGGTTAGAAAAATAGCTTCTAAAACTATTTGTCCAATAATTTGAGCAGGCACCGCGCCCAAAGCGCGCTTTACACCAATTTCTTTAGTGCGCTCTTTTACTACAATCAACATAATATTACTAATGCCAATAACACCCGCTAATAAAGTTCCAATGCCAACAATCCAAACTAATACTTCTATACCAATAAATAATCCATTTAATTTTTTATACTCAACAGCTAAATTCACATGGCCAATTGCCTTCAAATCATTTGGCGCTATTTTATGACGCTCTTTTAAAATAGACATGACATGTTTTTCTGCCTCTTCTGCCGAAACATTATCTTTTGCTTTAATTGCAAACCAACCAACCACATTACCATAATTAAATGCATTTTGAAACGTACTATACGGAATGTTAATTCTCTGCGCCTGCTCTCTACCATCATTACCACCTTGTGTAACAACTGTCACACCAACCACCATAAAATAAACGCCGTTTACTCTAATGTAAGTACCGATTACTTTTTCATCTTTTTTATATAACATTTCCACAACGCGTGGACCAATCACACAAATTTTTCTTTTCTCGTTGATGTCCATTTCATTTACAAAACGACCATCCTTCATCTTTATATTTGAAATTTTCGCAATATTAGGATAGCATGCTTGAATTTCACATGCAGCGGTTTTTAACCCCCTAATTACATTGTTTGTTCCTTCGTGTCCCCCTAATTGATTTATTGGAGAAACAACTTCCAATTCGGGCAATAGTTTCAATCTCTCAGTATCAACAGTAGTGTAATTAAAACTTCTATTAGGTTGCATGCCTTTGTAAGCTTTTGAAGTACGCTGTGCCCATATATAAAAACTATTTGTTGCGGTTCCAGCAAATTCTTTCAATACGCCATTTCGCAAACCATTTCCTGCACCCAACATAATTACTAACATAAAAATTCCCCAGAAAACACCGAGCATAGTGAGAAAGGTTCGTAATTTATTTTTACGAATCGTTGCGAAAATTTCTTGCCAATTATCTCGTTCAAATATCAAATTAGTTTTCTCTTAAAGCGGTTATGGGTTCTACTCTTGCTGCTTTTAATGCTGGGAATAATCCAGCCAAAGCGCCTGCTACGACAATTAATACAACGGCTGTAATAGCAATACTTAAATCTACATCTGGGTTTTTAAAGAAATCTCCTTCCAATTTAAAATATTTAATTAATTCAACAACACCAATTCCTAACATTAATCCAACGTAGCCAGCAACAAATGTAATAAATACAGATTCCTGAATAATTAAAGATACAATAGACCAAGGCGATGCACCTAATGCTTTACGAACACCAATTTCTTTTGTACGTTCTTTAACTACAATCATCATAATATTACTCACACCAACTACTCCAGCTATTAATGTTAGTACACCAATAAAAAATACAAACCATTTAATACCATCTAACATTCCCATCACTCGTTGAAACTCATCATTATTATTAAATACACCAACCGCATTTAAATCAAGTGGATTAAAATGAAATTTTTTTGCCAAATTATTTCTAATTTCATCTGCTACTTTTTGGTTTTGTAGAGGACTCAAAGTACCTGTAGTAACCCACATAAAACCAACATTATCTTTACCGTTATAAATACGTTGAGCGGTTAATAACGGAATGTAAATACGATCGTTATCACCTTTTCCTGCATCATTAAAAACTCCTACTACTTTAAACATGGTGCCCGACACATCAATTAATTTATTAATTGGATCCTCATCTTTAAATAAAACTTGTTGCACTGGAAACCCAATCGCACATACTTTTCGATGTTCATTAAAATCCATTTCATTAATAAAACGTCCTTTAATTATTTTGGCGTTTTCTAAAAAACGATGATCAGGGGCGCATGACCTAACTGTAAATGCCGCGTGCTCATTTTTATACGATAATGTTTTTGATCCTCGTCCATCATAAACAGCAGAAGCATACTCAACACCTTGTGTTTTATTTTTTACTTGATAAAAATCCTCATTGGTTAATTGAATATTTCTTCCGGGCTTATAGCCTTGATAAGCCATACTAGTTTCCCCTCCATCAATCCAGATACTATTTTGAGCATCGTTTCCGAACTGCGATTGTGCACCATTTCTCAAGCCTTGACCAGCAGCTAATAAAACAATTAAAATAAATATTCCCCACGCCACGCTAAACGCCGTTAAAAATGTTCGGAGTTTATTTTTTTTGATGGTTCCTAATATTTCTTGCCACTTATCTAAGTCAAACATTCGTTTTTAGTTATAAGATATGGGTGATGAATTATGAGTTGATAATTTATTTAGTTTCGTGCTTTAATTGTAAGTCATTCATAACTTATAATTCATAACTCATCTCTAAATGATGAGTCCGTCTTTTAATCTAATCGTTCTATCTGTTAAGGCTGCAATATCATTTTCGTGAGTTACTAAAACGATTGTTTTCCCTTGCTTGTTGATTTCTTTAAAAATATCCATCACTTCAATCGAAGTTTGAGAATCTAGAGCGCCTGTTGGTTCATCTGCAAAAATAACTTTTGGATTTCCTATTAAAGCACGGGCAATAGCCACACGTTGCTTCTGTCCTCCGCTCATTTCGCTTGGTAAATGATTTGCCCATTCTTTTAATCCAACTCTTTCTAAATATTCCAAGGCTTTTATATTTCGTTCTTTTCGAGAAATTTTTTGATAGTATAATGGGAGAGCTACATTTTCCATCGCATTTTTAAAAGATAATAAATTAAACGATTGAAATACAAATCCTAAAAATTGATTGCGTAGTTGTGCCGCTTTAGTTTGCGACAAATCTTTAATCAAAGTATTATTTAAAGTATAAGTACCTGAATCGTAATTATCTAAAATTCCTAAGATATTTAAAAGGGTAGATTTCCCAGAACCCGATGAACCCATAATGGAAACAAACTCGCCTTCTTTAATATGCATATCAATGCCTTTTAATACTTCAAAAGATGTATTATTCAATTTATAGGATTTTTTGATTTGCTCTAGTTTTATCACGAACTAAAAGTAGGCATATAAAGCAAAAGTTAAGTTACCGTTTATGACGAA
>SYEI01000356.1 GCA_005800865.1 Bacteroidota bacterium
CCCACTAATTTTAATAGCATCTAAATACTCCCTTTGTTTTGAAGTTAATTCTGTTTTTAAAATCACTTTCGTAAATCCAATGATAGCATTCATAGGTGTACGAATTTCGTGACTCATGTTAGAAAGGAATTGTTGTTTGGCTTTTAGGGCATATTCAGCTTTACTTTTTGCTTCTTCAGTTATTTCTAAAGCTAGTTCGGCAAATATTTTCGCTTCAATTAGTTCTTTTTCGTTTCGTTTTTGTTCCATAATATCTCTCGCTACTATTACAGCGCCCAAAATATTTCCTCTATCATCTCTATATACTGAGCCATTAAACAAGACGTCAGTCAGTTTCCCGTCCATGATAGTTAAAGGATAATCTGAAACAAAACCGTTTTTAAAAACTTCCTTAGATATTTCGCTTGCTTTTTGTGGGTCAGTAAAATAATCTTTGAAGTTTGTTCCTTTCAATTCTTCTCTTTTCACACCAGTTACATTTACCATTGCTTCATTAACATCGGTTATTTTTCCATCAAGGCTAATTGTAACTAATGGATCTCTACTCGCTTCAATTAAGCTTACCGCATATTGAGATAATAGTTTTTTTGCTGTAATGTCATTTCTTACGGATACGTACTGATATATATCCCCGTGCTCATTTAAAAAAGGCACAATGGTTGTTTTAACCCAATATATTGTCCCATCTTTAGCTTTATTTTTTATTTCCCCTCTCCAAATTTTTTTGTTTTGAATAGTGGTCCAAATATCTTTCATAAATTCTTTTGAGTGATATCCGGAGTTTACCATTTTATGATCTTGCCCAATTAGTTCTTCTCTTGTATATTTTGATATTTTGCAGAAATTATCATTCGCAAAGGTTATTAAACCTAATGTATTTGTAATAGCTACAATGGAAGATTCGTTTAGTACTTTTTTATAGCCTAATATTTCATTTTTTATTGCCGTTAATTCGCTCATATTAATAAATTTGTAGATAATTAGAGTATAGAATTTCCAATTTCCTCAATAGGATTTCTACGTTTATCTTTTAATTGTTTAAAATGCGAAGGTGATAAACCAGTTACCTTTTTAAATTGGTTAGATAGATGAGCTACACTGCTATAATTTAACTTATAGGAGATTTCTGTTAAGTTGAGTTCATCATATAACAATAATTCTTTTGCTCTTTCGATTTTATGAATGATAATAAATTGTTGAATCGTTATCCCTTTTACTTCTGAGAAAATATTTGATAAGTAGGTGTAATCACGCTGCAATTTTTCACTGATATAATCTGAATAGTTTACTTTGGGTAATTCATCTGAATAGTGAATCATTTCGACAATTATATTTTTGATTTTTTCAATTAAAACAGCTCGTTTATCATCCATTAATTCAAGGCCAGAGACAAGTAGTTCTTTTTTTAATTCCTCTTGTTGTGCCAATGAAAGATCTTCCATGACATCAATTTCTCCTAATTCAACTACAATAAAATGCAAGTTCATTTTCTTTAGAGCATCTTTCACTACTAATTTGCAGCGCGTACTAACCATGTATTTGACGAATAGTTTCAAAATCAAATCAATGTTAGACAATATTTAATTAGGAAATGTTACACAATTAGTAGTACTATTTGTACAATTCACACATTTTTAATGCGAAAAATGAAAGGGTTTGTTGTTTAAAAAGTGGCATTGCTATTAAATTTTATCTAGGAAGATACGTTTGTGTGTTTTTAAAGATTTAAAAAACGAGGGTGTTAAACCTGTAATACTTTTAAATTGTCGAGAGAGATGTGACACACTACTATAATGCATCTTATGAGCAATTTCCGTGAAATTTAACTCATCATATATTATTAATTCTTTAACGCGTTCTATTTTATGCTTTAGCACGTAATGCTCTATGGTTATTCCTTCTGTTTCAGAAAAAAGATTTGCCATATATGTATAATCGTATTTTAGATTATTCGACAGATATTCTGAAAATTTTATTTTCGGTAAGTTATCTGCATAATGAATCATTTCAACTACCACGCATTTAATTCGTTCGATGATAATTGCTTTTTTATCTTCTAATAATTCTAAACCTAATTTTTTTAATTTTTTATTTAAAATGAGGCGCTGATTTTTAGTAAGCTTCTCCGTTATTTCTACTTCGCCTAGCTTTACGCTTAAGAAGGGAATTTCCATTTGCTGCAATAATTCTTTTACTATTAAGATACAGCGTAAGCTAACCATATATTTAATGGAAAGTTTCATTAGTTAGTCTTCATAACCACTTTTAATAACGGTTGAAAGCATTTTAAATTGCTGTTCAGCGTGAAATCGGTGAGAAGAATGAGCGGGTATAATAATCCCGTCACCTTGTTTTAATTTAAACTCAGTGCCATTAATTGTCAATTCTGCTACTCCATCAATAATTTGAATATACGTGTCAAAAGGAGATAGCTTTTCTGCTAACTCTTCACCCGCATCAAAAGAAGATGCAGTAATATTGCCAGTAATTTTTTTTATAATGGTTTTACTTAATACGGCATTTGGCATGTATTCAATAATTTCTATAATTATGTGAGTTTTTTCTTTTTCAATTGAACTGTTATCCATGTTGTTTATATATATTATTAAACCATTTGTAATCAGTTAAAAACTCTTCATATATGGTATTTCAGTAAGGTAGGTATTTAAAACGTACAATCTACTGATTATTATTATCATTATTACTATTTTTCAAAAAAACAAAAAACGTTCAGGAAGCCCTGAACGTTTTTTTTGTTTGAAATATATATTATTTACTAATATTTATTTTTTTAGTAATGGTATTTGTGTCAGATGTTATTTTTACAAAATAAGTTCCATTAGTTAAATCAGAAGTACTAAATCTAATTGATGAAGCATTTACTTCAGTAATAAAAATAGTTTGTCCTAATAAATTAACTAATTCAATTTTGTCAATTTTATATCCAACCGCTTCTATTGTTGCGTAATCATTTGCTGGATTTGGATAAATCTTTACATCACTAGTTGTGATTTGAATATTAGCAAGTCCAGTTGAAAGACCAACAATGAATGTATTAGAAGTAGTGCAACCCTTTGAATCAGTAATGGTTACCATATATGTTCCTGGATTTAATCCTGAAAGATCTTCTGTAGTTGCGCCATTTGACCAGCTATAGAAATATGGAGCAGTTCCACCATTCATTGTTACATCTACACTGCCATCTAATGAAGTTAACATTGTAGCATCTAAAACTACGCCATTAACAATTAATGGTGTTAATGGTTGTGTTAAAGTATATGTTTGTATACTCGCACAGCCGTTATAGTCATTAACAGTAACTGAATATGCTCCTGAAGCTAAATTGCTGTTCGCAGAACTTGTAGATCCATTTGACCATTGGAAGTAATATGGACTTACTCCACCAGTTACATTAAGGTTGATGATTCCGTTATTTCCGCCAGCACAAGAAATATTACTTGCAGTTGAAGAAACATTGATTAATGACGGTTCTGAAATAAATGTTGTAGAAGTTTCAACACAGTTATTACCATCTTTTACATAAATAACATAGTTAGTGTTACCTACTAAACTTGTGAAAGTGTTTGCCGTTGAGTAAGTAGTTCCATTAATGCTATATAAGTATGGACTTACTCCACCTGTAGCATAGGCACTTATTTCTCCATCATTTGAACCGTAGCAAGTAGCATTTAAGGCTCCCGTAAAAATTAAGATAGGTCTTTTTGGCTGGTAAATTGTAAATTCTGAGGTACCTGTACAATTAGCAGCATCTTTTACAGTAACTGTATATGCACCAGATGTTAGACTATTGAAAGTAGTACCTGATTGATAAGTAAACCCTCCGTTTAAACTATAGGCTAAAAATCCAGCGCCGCCAGAAGCTGCTATAGTTGCTGAACCAGTTGCACTTCCATGACATGAAACGCTAGAGGCAATAGGTGCAATTAAGAAAGCATTAGGTTGAGTTAATGTTACTGAGACAGTTGCAATACAAGAGTTCGCATCTTTAACTTGAACAAAGTATGTTCCTGCAGATAGCCCTGTTAAAACATTTGATGCTTGAAAAGTTACGCCATCTTTACTATAATTAAGTACACCTGTTCCACCAATAACAGAATTAATAGTAATAGATCCATCGAATCCTTCATGACATGATATATTTTGTGAGCTTGAAGTTGTAATAGTTGGTCCACCTGCTGAAATGATAGCACCAGATACCGTTGTACTGCATCCTGTTCCATCGTTTATAACAATAAAATGTGTTCCAGGTCCTTGTGAAGAAAATACACCCGAACCAAAAAATGAAATTCCATCAAGACTGTATTGATAACCAGAACCTGAACCGCCTGTGGCTAATGCTTGTATTATGCCATTATTAGAACCGCATGTAGAATTAGTTGTATTAACTGTGGCTGTAATTTGTGCTGGTTGATTTATTGATATTGTGGAAGAAAATGAACACATATTTGCATCTTCTGTAACAACAGTATAAGTTCCTGTTGGTAGATTATCAAAAGAATTGATTTCTGTAAATTCCCCACCATTAATACTATACACATATGCGCCATTACCACCTAGAGAGCTAGCTGATATTGAGCCATTTTCAATTCCAAAACAAGATGCTGCAATTGCAGTTAATGATGTTGTTAGTATTGCTGGTTGATTAACAACTACTGTTTGTGTTTTAATACAGCTCGTAACATCTTTTACAAATACAGTGTATGTTCCTGCTGATAAACCTGAGAAATTTGATCCAGATTGATATGTTGTACCATTAAGACTGTAATTACGAATACCTGTGCCGCCTGTTGAACTTGCATTGATTTGTCCATCATTTGATCCATTACAAAGTGTCTGTATGGAAGACAATGCGATTGATAATACTGGTCCTTGGGAAACTGTTACGTGTAAATGATTCGTGCATCCAGCGTTATCTTTTACAACACAAGTATATGAGCCAGCTGAAATTGCACTAAAAATTCCACTTGTTTGAAAAGTAGTTCCGCCATCAATACTATATTGTATTAAGCCAGTACCTCCAAAAGAACTTAATGTAATACTTCCATCATTTCCGGAATTACAACTTACATTCGTGATATTTGGAAATAAAAGAGTTGGTCCTGTTAATGAATTGATAATAACAAGAGTTGATGTTGTGCAGCCATTAGCATCTTTTACAGTGAAAAAATGTGGGCCAGCTGATAAATTAGTGTAATTTCCTGTTGAACCATAAGTCCCAAAATCAAGTTTATAAGATAAAGGAGCAACTCCACCTGGTACCGATGAGGTAAACGCTCCTGTATTTGTTCCGCAACTTGCGTTAGTTGTTAAAATTGTATTAATTGAAATTCCTGTTGGTTGCGATACATTTACAAGAGTAGTATTTAAACACCCTTTAGAATCTTTTATATATAACGTATACGATCCTGCAGTTAAATTTGTAAATGCAGTTCCTGATTGCCATGTTGTACCGTTAATACTGTATGAGTATGGTGCAGCTCCAAATTGACTTACAGCCGTAAAACTTCCATTATTTCCCCCAAAACAATTCACATTTATAATAGAGGTTGCATTTACTGACAAACCTACGGAAACCGAGTTTGTATATGTTTTGGAACAAATGCCAGCCCATCCATCAATTGTAGTAGTTAAAGTCGTTGTATAAACTCCACCAGCTGTATAGGTATGTGAGGGATTCATAAGATTTGAAATCGCTGAGCCATCGCCGAAATTCCAAGAATAAAATTTATTTGTACCTGTATAGTTTAATAAAGCAATTTTATTAAACATGCTATCCTTGGTCATTTGAGTTGTATTAGTAAAGGTAACAACCCCGTTAATAGCATAACAATTTGAATTTGCTGTAAAACTTGGTGAGTTTGTATGTGCCATGATAGGAACAATATAAAAATCACCATCTTTATTAAAACTAGTTTTAGCACTCGCCCAATTATAACCAGTAGATGTGCCAGCAAGCGATGCAAGATCTTGACCGCCACCTTCGCCATTTCCAGTATATTTTAAGCTAAATGTATTTCCATAAGGAAACGAATTTATTATTTCAACCGAAACTGCAAATCTATTGTTAACATTTACACCACTAGGGAAGGTAATATCCATATACCCATTAGTATTTGAAGGATAAGACCACCAAACTTCATTTCTACTCGTAATTTGTGTTGTAGGTTTGCCACTAGCATCAACATTATACACGCCAATTTTTAATGGTACTCCAGAAAAAAGACCAATACCTGGATAAGAGCCAGAAATTCTAACACTAATAATTCTTCCAGGTCCTGAATAATTATAAGTTTGTGAGGCTTTTTCTTCAAAACCATTTTGTAATTGATAGGCTCCTGTCCCAACTATACTGTTTTTATAATTTACAAAGCCATTCAAATCATTATTGCATAATGATGATGGAATAGAACTAGGCATTTGCCCTAGCATATTCCCAAGCCACAAGCATGAACTAGCAGCTATTAAAGTAATTTTTGTTTTCATTTTTATTATATTAATTGTTTATGCAAATGTGCTTATGGTATGCATAATTTATATTACATAGTTTTTGTAATAAATTACATAAATCACAGTTTTTAATTCCCTGTAGTTAAATACGGGTGATTCAATGATTATTACATAATTCAACTTTTTATATTTGAATGAATGATATATTTCATTTATTTCTAAAGAATATTTCTATCAATAAATTAGTAAATTTGTACTAAATTTTATTAGAATAATTTATGAAGAATCAAATCAACGTAGAAGG
>SYEI01000357.1 GCA_005800865.1 Bacteroidota bacterium
TTGTTGGATTACTTGGGCCAAATGGAGCAGGTAAAACAACGTCTTTTTATATGATTGTGGGAATGGTAAAACCAAACTCGGGAAAAATATATTTAGATGATAAAGACATTACTAGCGAACCCATGTATAGACGCGCACAATTGGGAGTTGGATATTTACCTCAAGAAGCATCTGTTTTTAGAAAGTTAAGCATCGAAGATAATTTAAGGGCTGTTTTGCAAATGACCAATAAAACAAAGGCAGAGCAAGAACACAAAGTAGAAAGCTTATTAGATGAATTTGCTTTGCACCATGTGCGTAAAAATTTGGGAGATCAATTATCTGGTGGTGAAAGACGTAGAACAGAAATTGCTCGTGCTTTAGCAACCGACCCAAAATTTATTTTATTGGATGAGCCTTTTGCAGGTGTTGATCCAATTGCTGTAGAAGATATACAAAGTGTAGTTCGTAAATTAAAAGATAAAAATATTGGCATTTTAATTACAGATCATAATGTACATGAGACGCTAAATATTACGGACAGAACCTATTTGTTGTATGCAGGAGAAGTTATAAAATCTGGTTCAGCCGAAGATTTAGCAAATGATGAAATGGTTCGTCGTGTTTACCTTGGAGCTAATTTTGAATTAAGAAAGTAATTGTCAGCTAATTCACATAAATCTTTAGATGAAGTTCACTCTTCCGTAAACACTTCTAGCAAAGGTGGCTTCAGAAAATTATTAGCTTTTATTGGCCCCGCCTACATGATTAGTGTAGGTTACATGGATCCAGGAAACTGGGCAACGGATATTGAGGGAGGAAGTAAATACGGTTATAGTTTAATTTGGGTATTAGTGATGAGTAATTTAATTGCTCTCTTGCTTCAAAGTCACTGTATCAGATTAGGTGTAGTTTCTGGTAGAGATTTAGCACAAGCATCTAAAGATCATTATTCAAAATTTATCAATTATTTTCTTTATGTGTTGGCCGAAATTGCCATAGCTGCTTGTGATTTAGCAGAAGTAGTTGGTATGGCTATTGGTATTCATTTATTGTTTCCTTCCATTTCTATTTTAGGAGGAGTTTGTATTACTGTACTAGATAGTTTTGTTCTCTTGTTTTTATTGAATGCAGGAATTCGAAAATTAGAAGCATTTATTATTTCCCTGGTAGCCATTATTGGCGTATCTTTTTTTATTCAATTATTAATTGCAAAACCCGATGTGGTTGAAATTTCAAAAGGCTTAATACCAGGATTCACCAACGAAAACGCTTTATACATTGCTATTGGTATTATTGGCGCTACAGTCATGCCGCATAATTTATATCTGCATTCTTCCTTAGTTCAAACGCGACAGTTTGAACGAACACCAGTTGAAATAAAAAAAGCCATTCGTTTTAATATTATTGATAGTGCTGTGGCATTGAATTTAGCATTATTTGTAAACGCAGCTATATTAATCATTGCAGCTACTACTTTTTTTAATACAGGTGTTGAAGTTACTGAAATACAAGACGCTCATAAGATGATGGCGCCCATGTTAGGTAGTACCTTAGCGCCATTATTATTTGCCATTGCTTTAATTGCTGCCGGACAAAGTTCAACGGTAACGGGCACTTTAGCTGGACAAATCATTATGGAAGGTTATTTGAATTTGAGGTTACAACCTTGGATTCGTAGATTGCTAACCCGTTTAATTGCTATTGTCCCCGCATTTTTAACCATTTATTTTTTAGGAGAAGAAAAAACGGGCGACTTATTAGTGTTAAGTCAGGTAATTTTAAGTTTACAATTAGGCTTTGCTATTATTCCTTTAATTCATTTTGTGAGTAATAAAAAACGCATGGGAGAATTTACGATTCCGATGTGGCAAAAAATTGCTTCGTGGATTTCTGTTTCAGTGATTGTGTTTTTAAACTGCCAAATGCTATTTAATAAGGTAAAAGAATGGTTGCAAGATTCTGAATATGCCATTTTGATAGGCGCAATTGTAGTTCCTTTTATGATTTTGTGTTTAGGTATTTTACTATATATCACTTTTGAACCTTTATTTAAAAAACATAAACAAACCGTATCTTCTCAGTTTCATGGTGATGTGCCTAAAATTAAATTCGAAACACCAAAAGCTTATTCTTCTATAGCCATTACTGTTGATTTTAGTAGTAGTGATAGTAAAGCCATCAATAAAGCCTTACAACTTGGTGGTAAAAATGCACATTACGTTTTAATCCATGTTTTAGAAAGTACGAATGCCGTTATGTATGGCGAGGATACTAACGATTTTGAACGAAATGAAGACAGTGAGAATTTATTAGCCTATAAAAATCAATTAATAGAGCAAGGTTATTTTTGTGAATTTCAACTAGGCTTTGGTCGACCTAAAACAGTCATTCCTGATTTAGTAAAAGACTGTGATTTACTGGTAATGGGTACTCACGGACATACTACTTTTAAAGATTTATTGTTTGGTACAACGGTAGAAAGTGTTCGCCATAAAATAGACATACCTTTAGTGTTGGTTTAATATGATTTTTATCGTAAATAAAATAGATAAATCAATTTTTTAAGTTTAAAATTTCCCTTATTTTGCAGTAAAATTTAATACTTGCAAATAGTAGTCAATACTCGCTTATTACTAAAAAATAAATTAGATGGCATTGGGTGGTTTAGTTATCAAACACTAAAACGCATGACCCAAAATAATCCAGATGTGCATTTTGTTTTTTTATTTGATAGAGATTACGATGATGAATTTATTTTCTCTGACAATATTACTCCATTAGTTTTAGGGCCTCAAGCACGCCATCCTTTTTTATATTATGCATGGTTTCACATGTCGGTTAAAAATTTATTAAACCGTATGAACCCTGATTTGTTTTTATCTCCCGACGGTTTTTTATCCCATGGCGCTAAATGCAAACAATTGCCAGTCATTCATGATATTAATTTTTTACACAATCCTAAAGATTTAAAACCTTTAACGAGTAAATATTATAATCACTTTTTTCCGAAATATGCAAAATTAGCTACACGTATTGCCACGGTATCTGAATATAGTAAAGCTGATATTTCTAAAA
>SYEI01000044.1 GCA_005800865.1 Bacteroidota bacterium
AACCAAAATCTGCTTTTAAAAAAACAGAAGCGAAACAATTTGGCGGCATTCATGGCGGGCATGTGTACCTTGAACTTGAAAATAGAATTATTAGCTATGGAACTAATAATGGTAAATGGCATATATTTCCACATAAAAGTAAATGTGCTGGTAGGTATAGAATTGATAAAGATTTAAAATGGCATGGTGATACAGGGAAACTAAAAATTACTACAATTGTGATTCCAATAACAGAAGAACAGAGTTTGAAGTTTAAAGAAACCGAAAAAATATATTTTGAGAAAACGCCTTATGATTATGCTTTTTTAGGGATGCGTTGTGCTGCTGGTGCATACGATGTATTAAGTAAAGCACAAGTATGTAAATGCAAATCACGCTTTGGTGTTATCTCCAAAAACTTTTATCCCAAACGTTTGCGCGTAAAATTATTAAAGCGTGCGCAAAAAGAAAATTGGCAGGTACTAAGGCAAGATGGTAGAAGTACAAGAAAATGGGAGAAGGATTAATTATTTTAAATCAAATAAATTCTCTACACCAATATAACGGTTTACTGTAAATCCCTCAGCATAATCACAATTAATAGCTCTTCCAAACAAAGCGGCTTTTGCTTTTACATTCTCCATAAAGTTTTTAGAAGAGATAGGTGTTTCTGGTTCTTTAGAATTTGGATCAAAAAATTGAGATGAATACGCAAAAATAGATTCCATTTTTTTATCCATGTGCACGGTAATATCAACCACAAAGTCCGGTTCAATAAAATGATCTTGTATATAATGATACACGGCTTTTGGACGCCATGCAGCTTGTACTTTGCTATCTTCTTTCGTTTCTACTTTCACTAAACCACTGTAAAAACAAGCGTCTGCCGTTAGTTTAGCTGCTCGTCCATGATCTGGGTGTCTATCTGTAATAGCATTACATAATACAATCTCTGGTTGGTATTTGCGTATCATGCGAATGATTTCTTTTTGATGCGCTTCATTATTTTCAAAAAAACCATCTGCCATAGTTAATTGTTCTCGCACCGAAAGTCCCAATATCTTGGCTGCATTGTTGGCTTCTTGAGTTCTTAAAATAGCATTACCACGTGTTCCTAATTCGCCACGTGTTAAATCTAAAATACCCACTTTTTTACCTAAGGCAATATGTTTTAAAATTGTACCCGATGCTGATAATTCAACATCATCTGGATGAACGCCTATTGCTAATATATCTAGTTTCATAATTTTCATAAAGACCTGTCAGGTTTCAAAAACCTGACAGGTCTAATTTAGTTATTTATTTTTATTGAATCTCTCCTTGTTTTCTTACAGTTACCCATTTTCCAGAAACGTGCGCTGTTACGCTATTATCATACATTGCTTCGCAGTTAACGCCTGGTAAATAATACGTTCCATTGTAAGAAGCATTTAATAATACTTTAAATGTTTTAATAGCACCAGCTCCTAAATCAAAGTAAGAGTAAACTCTATCATCTCTAATGTCTTGATAAGTTGGAACATCACCTTTGACGTAATTAATATTATCCAAACGTTGGTTGCGAATTTCCCATCCACTAGCAAAAATTTGCGATAAGGCTAAGTTACGATACATACCTCTTAAACCTGGGTTTTTAATTGTCACCTCTGCCATAAAATCTGTTCCTTGTTCAAGGTTAGTCACATCAATTGGATTTCCGTTTAGCGTTTTGTAATTAACGATTAGCTCTAAATTGCTAAACTTATCGGTTTCTGTTCCTGCTTTCGGAATACCTTGTTTTACAATACGTGCAAATAAATTACCATTACCTTTTACTGTTACTTTTATTGGTGTGGTGCTATTTGCATTTTTTAATGCAATCATCTTGAATTTAGTTTTAGAGAAATCAGAAACTGCAAATGTTTCACTTCCAATTTTCACATCTGCTGTTACGTTTGAATTAGCTCCATTTACTTTAGCATATTTGCTAATAGCCATTAAACAGTATGCCGTAGATTGTGTACTGAACCAATATTCGTTATTACCTAATTTGGCAGCTAATGCTTTTACTTTTAAGAATGCATTACTATTGTCTTTCAATAAAGTCATGGTTTCTAAAATCATGGCATCATCACGTTCTATACTACCGTAGGTGTAATAATAATCCTGATAAGCTTTTGGCGTTGAAGGCACATTGTAAATCATTTTTTTAGCGACTTCTGATTGTCCTATTAAAGCATAAGCGGCCGATAAACGCCATTTAGCTTCATTAGATAAACTTGCTTTTTCTTTTAAACGATTCATCGCGCCTAGTTCGGGTGCACCCGCTAAGGCTAGTGTATATAAACGATATGCTTGTGTTAAATCTTCGCCATAGTAAGCGGTGTTTTTATTGCTTGTATAATTTTGTGCTTTTTGTTTTTGATAACGTTTCCAGTTATCTAATAACCCATAAGGCAATGAATAACCTTTTGTTTTGGCTTCAATTAAAAAATGACCAGCATAATTGGTTCCCCATTCATCCGCTGAATTTAATCCTGGCCAGTAAGATAAACCACCGCTAGAAGTTTGGAATCCTTTCAATCGATTGATAGCAGCTTTAGTAGCGTTATCAATAAATTTTTTCTGACCATCACTTAAATCAGTAATGTCATTCAAATACAATCCTGCAAAAACAGAGGACGTTGTTTGCTCGACACAGCCATGAGGATATTGAACTAAATATTCTAAACGTTGAGATAAATTAATTGATGGTAAAGTGGATAATTCAATAAAGGCTTTGTTAGTTCCATTCATTCCAATTGGAACATAGTTAACCGATAAATTTTTATTAGAAGTTAATACATACTCATCTGCATCTGTTACACTTGGGTTGTTGGCACGTACTGCAATTTCAATAGTTTCAGTCGCTGTTTCTCCAGCACCTTTAGCCACAATTTTAATTTTTGAAACTCCTAAAGCATCTTTAATTTTTAATTTAAAGTTAATCACTTTATCTCCAACTGAACTAAAGCTTACGTTTTGCGTATTGCCTCCAATAGCCTCTGTGAATTTATCAGTAGTAATGGTTACGGTGGCATTTTTCACTTTTTTCTCCATGGCAAAAACCGTCACAGGTAAATCCACTTCTTCGCCTGGACCCAATACTCTTGGTAAGGTGGATAAAATCATTAGTGGTTTGCGAACAGGAACTGCTTTTTCGGCATTACCATACGCGCCCTGATAACCAGCTACTACCATCACTCTCACAGAACCTACATATTGAGGAATATTAATTTTATGCGTCGCCGTTTCTCCTTTCTTTAAATGAAATGGGCCAACAAAACGTACCATTGGTTTAAATCTTAAGGCACTGTTTTCTGGTTTATTATTTGTAGCATCATCACCACCAATCGATAATATACGCGTCATGGCTTTACCAAATGCACCAATCACGTTATCATACACATCCCATGTTTTTACACCTAAAGCTTCTTTGGCATAAAATGCTTTCCAAGGGTCAGGTGTTTTAAAGCGCGTTATATCTAACAGGCCTTCGTCAACAATAGCTAAGGTATAAGCCATTTCTTTTCCGCTGGCTTCGCTTACTTTTATTATTTCATTACTTTCTGGTTTCCAAACTGCCTCTGTTTTAATTACAGGTTTTAAAATCGTGTTCTCATCTTTTATCATTAAAGAAGCTACACCGTATAAACGAATTGGTAAATCATTCGTTGTTTGAGCATGTGGCTGAATTAAATGCACAAACACATAAATGTTTGGCGTCATTTCTTTAGTCACAGCAAATTCATATTCGGTAATACCTTGTTTGGTATCAATCCATTTACTTAATAAAGTACGACTTCCGTTTTCAATATTAATTAATGCTTTTCCACCTTGTGGACTAGGAATTAAAATTTTGGCTTTATCACCCACTTTATATTCGTCTTTATCTGTATTAACCGTCAATACATTACTGCCTTCATTTCCTTTTGGAGATTTACCTGCCCAACTTGGCCAATCAATAAACACAACTTTTCCGCAAGCATGACCACTTTCAACATCTTTCACATATACTAAATATCGTCCCCAAGATGGCTGGTTAACGCGTAATTTAAAATTTGCTTTTCCGTTTGAGGATGAAATAGATTCAGTATAAATAGGCTCGTGATAATTACTACCGATGTATGAAGATAAATCTTGGTTGTAATTATCCCACCACCAACGCCAATCTAATTTATATACTTTTACTTCAATATTAGATCGCGAGGTTGCTTTCCCAAATTCATCAACCGTTGCAATCTCAACGTTATGAGCAATATCGGTTTCTAAATATTGTTCACCATCTTTTGTAGCAGGAATTTTTACTCCCACATAATTTGTAAATGGCGAAACAGGAATGGTGAATCTATCTGTACTAAAAGAACCTCCTTCTTCAAAAGCTCTAATTGTAAAGTTGGCTGCTAAAAATCCTGGGGCATCTTTGGTATCACTTAATTGAGAGTTGATAGTAGTTTTACCATTATCATCTGTTCTTCCACTAAAAATAGTTTGTGTTTCTGAATAAAAATTTTGAGCAGGATTGTCAAAGGTAAATCCTTTGTAACCTTTAAAAGTGGTTTCAATTTGAGAAAGCGACACATCAATTTTTGCTTCAAGATTTCTTCCAGGTGCACCGTGTAACCAGTTAATGAATAAATCGCTATTCAAAGTTAAATCGCTGCTGTAAATTTTATCTTTTTTGTAGTCTAAATTTATTTTCAAACGATTTGGCATAATCGTTTCAATACGAATATTTTTAGTGAAGACTGCACCACCTACTTTTACTTTTGCTAAATAAACGCCCGTTGGCGCAGAGCTTTCTGTTTTTGTTGTGAAATTGTAAAAACCATCGACGTGTTTTGTTCGCGTTAATTTTTGCACCACTTGTCCTTGTGGATTTATTAATTCCATGGACGCAGG
>SYEI01000358.1 GCA_005800865.1 Bacteroidota bacterium
GTCGGATTTTACGCAAGAAAAAAACTTAAGCATGTTGTCCGAAAAAATTATTAGCAAGGGGCATTTTGTATTTAAAAAAGAAAATTTATTACGCTGGGAATACAACACACCGTCAAAATATTTAATCGTGATTAATAAAGATAAAGTCATTATTAAAGACGAGAAGAAAACAACCAAGTACGACATGAACAGCAATAAGGTGTTTAAGGAAATTAATGACATCATGCTGTCTTGCGTGCAAGGCACCATTTTCAAATCAAACAAGTTTAAAACAAGTTATTTTGAAAGCGATAAATACTATAAATTGGAACTCATACCTCAGGTAAAAAACATGAAAGATTCTTTCAAAAAAATCAATTTGTATTTTGATAAAACCGTAACTTCGGTGGCTAAAATGGAAATGATCGAAAGCAACGAGGATTTAACGTTGCTTGATTTTACCAACAAAAAATTAAATGCGCCAATTGCGGAAACCATATTTATTGTTAAGTAGTTTTTTTCTATTTAGCTTTTTTGTTTCTTGTCGTATTTCTAAATTTAAAAACCCAAAACAATGCAATCGCGTTGTCATTACAAACAAAGCCTTTGAGCCAGTTTTAAACAAAACTAAAGCAACAAAGTACAAAGGCTCAATTGATGTTTTAAAAAACCATTTAACAGGCATCATCATCGTTAAACAAACGGATTCTGTTTCTACACACATTATTTTTGTAACGGAAATCGGCATGAAAATGTTTGATTTTGAATGGAAAAATAATGAGATGAACGCGGCTTATGTATTTGAACCATTAAATAAACCAACATTGATAAAAGCATTGTTATCTAATTTTAAACAAATGTGTTTGTTGGATGTTTTTGATAAAAATGCCGGACATTGTAGCAACAAAAAAGTTAAATCGTATTATGAGGTAGAGGGATATAAACACAGATACATTATTGCCGATTCTTTAAAAGGGATTTCTTCTCAAAACATATTTAATAAAAACAGAAAATCATGTTTTATAAGTTATAAATTTGCCACAGAGACAAATACTTATACTCAGATTAAATGCACGCAGTTCGGACTTATAAAAATTAAAACCGAACTTAATAAAATAGACGAATAACATGACAGATACTTTTTTGCTAAACGATTTTTATACAGTAGAAACATCCAATAAAGCAGATGATTCAACCATTGCGGCTACCATTAAATTAAATACCAATCACGATATTTTTAAAGGTCACTTCGAACAAATGCCCGTGATGCCCGGAGTTTGTCAAACGCAACTTATTAAAGAATTATTGCAAGAAGCACTTGGCAAAAACTTAACATTAACCATTGGAAACAATATTAAATTTACAGGAATGATTATTCCCACACAGCACCCTGTTTTTAATGTAGATTTAAAATATACAATTTCTGAAAATCAAGTTGTAGCAGACGCTCAATTGTTTTTTGAAAACACTATCTTTACCAAATTTAAAGGAACATTTACAATAAGTTAGTCATGGACACACAATCAGTATTAAGTAAACAAAACGATAAAACAGTTTTCAAAATAGTATTAGCAGTTAGCGCATTAATTTGTGTGGTGGTGGTTGTTTTAAATCAAAAATTAATTCCAGTTCCCGATACTTTTCCAGCGTTTATTTACAAACTACCAATGCTAAATGCTTTTTTAAATGGTTCATGCAGTGTTTTGTTAATGGCATCATTATGGGCTATTAAAAAACGAAACATTGAGCTACATAAAAAATTAAACCTAACCGCTTTTTTATTATCATCCTTGTTTTTAATTTCTTATGTAACGGCGCATTATTTTATACCAGATACAAAATTTGGCGACGTGAATCATAATGAAGTTTTGGAGCAAACAGAATTGGCTTTAGTTTCAGGCATTAGACCTGTTTATTTGGCGATCTTGTTAAGCCATATATTTTTAGCGGTGATTGTATTGCCAATGATTTTATTGTCGTTTTATTATGCTTTAAAAGACGACAGAGTAAAGCATAAAAAAATTACACGTTTCAGTTACCCAATTTGGCTATATGTCACTATCACAGGCGTTGTGGTTTATGCCATGATTTCCCCATACTATAACTATTAATTTAATTAAAAATTAGTTATGAGCCACGAATAATTTTCGTGGCTCTTTTTTGTATATTTGTTACAGTATTATGGCACTTAAGCAAACGCAACATTTAAAGTTATTACAAAAATTGTCGCCGCAGCAAATTCAATTAATGAAGTTGTTGCAGTTGCCTACTGTTGCCCTAGAACAAAGAATTAAAGAAGAGCTTGAGTTAAATCCAGCTTTAGAAGAAGACGATAGTTTATCTGATTCAGAAGAAGTAGAAAATGAATACGATGAGGTTGATAACTCAGATGGAGAAGAAGTAAGCGATTACGAGGAAAAAGAAGTTGATAAAATTGATGATGGCTATGAGCTAGAAGATTACATGGATGCTGGCGATTTGGATGCTTATAAATACGAGATATCCAATAGAAGTGCCGACGATGAAGTGTTTCAAACAGTAGTTGTGGAAGGTCCAGATTTTCATTCACAATTAGAAGAACAATTAGGGTTAAGAGATTTAACCGAGAAACAATTTTCTATAGGATTATACTTAATTGGTTGTATTGATGAGGACGGATATATTCGCCGAGACTTAGATTTAATTGTGGACGACTTAGCGTTTTCTCAAAACACAAATACAACAAAAGAAGAATTAGAAGAAGTTTTAAAAACCATTCAAGAATTTGATCCAGCAGGCGTTGGAGCAAGAACATTACAGGAATGTTTGTTAATACAGCTCGAAAGAAAACCCGTTAAAGCTAAAGAAACGCATTTAGCAATTGAAGTGGTGAAAACCATGATGGATGAATTTTCTAAAAAACACTACGATAAAATTATACGTAAGTTAGATATTGAAGATGATGATTTAAAAGATATCATTGCAGAGATTACACACCTTAATCCACGTCCAGGAAACTCCGAAGGAGATAATAAAGGACAAATGTCGGAAGTGGTGCCCGACTTTAATATTAGTGTGGTGGATGGCATCCCAGAGTTAAGCATTAACCAACGTAATTTACCTGAATTAAAAATTAGTGCCGATTATATTGAAATGCTAAAAGAGTATTCGCGTGCTAAGGAAAAATCTATTAAAGAAGCTGGTTCTTTTGTAAAAGGAAAAATTGAATCGGCTCAATGGTTTATTGAAGCACTGCAACAACGCCATCAAACCATGTTAGTCTCTATGCACTGTATCATGGAATATCAACAAGAGTATTTTGCTACGGGCGATGAATCTAAATTAAAACCAATGATTTTGAAAGACATTGCTGATAAAGTAGGGTTAGATATTTCAACGGTTTCGCGTGTAGCTAATAGTAAATACGTTCAAACACCTTATGGTACTTTTTTATTAAAAACATTTTTCTCAGAGTCTTTAAGCACGGATGGCGGAGAAGAAGTGAGTACTAGAGAGGTGAAAAAAATATTACAAGAATGCATCTCTAACGAAGACAAAAAGAAACCTTTAACGGATGACGCACTTTGTGAAATTTTAAAAGAAAAAAAGTACAATATCGCTCGTCGTACTGTTGCAAAATACCGCGAGCAGCTTGATATACCTGTTGCTAGAATGCGTAAAGAAATTTAAAGCTTATTTTGCAATTGCGGTGTTTGTTGAAGTTGTTGAGGTTTGTTTTACCATCGCTACCGCTTCTTGGTTAGAAGGATCTATTTCTAATGCTTTTTGATAATAAAAATTTGCTTCCACATTGTTTTGTATTTCCCAATACGTTTTCCCTAAAGCATTATATATCTCAATCGTTTTTACACCTTTTGCAATGGCGCCTTTAAATAAGTCAATCGACTTTTGATGTTGTTTATTTAAATTATAATCATAAGCTAACAAACCATAAGCATTGTAATATTTATTGTCCATTGTAATACACTTTAGTAAATAGTATTCACTACTATCTTTCTGTTTGGTTTCGCGCATACAAATTGCTTTGTAGTAATATAAATCAGTTGTTTCTTTATAGGCAATCGAATAGTTTATATGAGGAAGAGCTGCATTAAAATCATTTAATAAATACACTAAAACGTATGCTAAATAATTTCGAGAGTTGGCATAATCTGGCGCCACTTGTATTGATTTTTCTAAGAAAGCTCGGGCCTCTATAAATTTGTTTCTTTTTTGATCAGGAGGTAACATGGTGTTTGTTTCCATGGTTCTTTGCACTATATCCATACCTCGTTTATAATTTAAATAGGAATTGTTTGGATATTTAGCAAAGTCAGCCTCTATAATGGAACGCTTATTATTCCAATCAATATTACGTTTAATAGTCATCGTCCCAAAAACAACGATAACTAGTAATGTCCCTGTTTTTACCTTATTTGAAATTTTTTCTTTTAAAGGAAAATATGAATTGAGAATAGAAACAATAATCAGAGCAATACCTAACGACCCAAAAAATGTAAACCTATCAGCTACTATACCAACTGCAGGATTTGCAAAGTTAAGATACATAGAAATTGAGGAACAGAAAATGGCTATACCAAATAGTAATAAATAATTTTTTTTGAGCCATGATTTAATTAAGCCAAATATTAAAAGTGGCGCAGCAATTATTCCTAAGTATCCATGATAGCTAAGTTTGGTAACTGAGATGGTATCTGTGCCATAATAACAACACATTTTAAAAGGGAAGATTGCTTGATTAATATAAAAACCTAAACAATTAAAGGTGGCGATAATTTTATACGTTAAACTTTTTTCGAAAAATAATGGGTTTTCAAAATAATAGTATACGCGCTGTACCCCTCCGCTGCCTACAAACACTTTTTTGGTAAGTCTAAATAAAAAATAGCTCAACACAAACACGACACAAAAGCCAATTGCCCATTTAATATGGCGAGGATTTTTAGCAAAAACTATAAAGGGAGCTATTGCCAAATATGGCAACACATCTAACTTACTTAGAAAACCGAAATAAAAACTTAGAAAACAAAGTAGTAAAGACGTCCATTTTTTAAAATCAGATTCAACAAACAACATTAAATGTTTTAATCCTACCATACAAAATATAAAACACAACAACATGTCTCTGTTTTTTAAACTACCCACTACCTCTGTGTGAATTGGCATGATAGCAAACAGTATAACACAATATAACGCAATGTTTTTATGATAATCCGCCAACAACTTAATTAAGACATTGTATAATATATATAAACCTATAAGATATGACAACAAATTAAAAAAATGTGATACCGCAGGATTTACCCCAAACAATTCATGCTCTATGGCATAGGATATTTTTACAATAGGCCTATAATCAAACTTAAATTCATTCGATTGTTCAATATAAAATGATTTAATGATTTTAGGAATTACTTTAATTCCATTGGTAGTTATGTTCCCCTTTTCAGTAACTAAACTATCATCTAATGAATATTCGTTTTTTAATGTGTTACCATAAAAGATGGCAACAATTATTAAAATTAGTAGACGCTCTTTATTAAAAAACTCTTTTAATTTATTCATTTAACACATTTATGTAACACTAAAGTAAATAAATTTGTTTATGCAGTAAATAATTTTTTACATTTAAACCATGGCTCTAATTCCAGAACTAATAAATGTATTTGTTGAAAACACAAAAAACGTATATCAGTATACGGTATTTCAATTAAAGCACCCTGCTTTTAATAATATATATTATTGTGTTTTATTAGCCTATCTTTTTTGTTTTACGCTGGAAGTCATTTTGCCAAAACAAAGGAAGCACGGATTATTAAGCAGAAAGGGTTTTTGGTTGGACACCTTTTATGTGTTTTTTAATGACGTATTAGTTTATATAATTGGATTGTTTGGCTTATGCGCAGTAACAGAGTTAGTGTTTTTAAAAACATTAAAGTTATTTGGAATAAATAGCATGCTGGTTGTTGATATTACTCATTGGAATCCTTTATGGCAAATCATGATTATGTTTGTGATTCAAGATTTTTGTGAGTTTGTGGCCCATTACTTATTACATCGTTCAGATTTTTTATGGGCATTTCATAAAATACATCACGCTCAAGAAACACTAGGAGCGGCCTCAACCAGAAGATTTCATTTTGTAGAAATGTTTATTTTCAAACCAATTATTTACATCCCTTTTGCCATGATTGGATATTCGGCTGCTGATTATTTTTTGTTTCAAGCAACAGTGCAAAACGTTTGGGGCTTTTTTACACATACTAATATTAAAGTAAAATGGGGCTTCTTAAATTATATTATTAATACTCCCGAAACGCACTCTTGGCATCATGCTAAAAATATTCCTCGCCGCTTAGGAGTTAACTATGCAAGTATCTTAAATATTTGGGATTTATTGTTTGGATTTTATTATTTGCCAAAAAACGAAGTGCCTGTATTGGGTGTTCCAGATCAAAAAGAAATGCCAACTACGTTTTTAACTCAGCTTACATATCCATTTAAATTAGTGTTTTCTGGAAAATATAAGTCTAAAGAAAACAATCAGTCTGTTCCTACAAAAAATAAAAAATAGAATTATTGTTTTATAAAACGATAGGATTTTGAGTTAGCGGTCAAAATGTACACTCCAGGCGATAAGTCCTTTGTAGATATGTAATCATCGTTTGTTCTACTATAAACGGTTTCACCTAATAGTGTTTTGATTTCAACGAAAAGAGGTTTTTTGGATTTTATAATTAGATAATCGCTAAATGGATTGGGATAAATTTCGATAGTTGACTCTAAATATTTATTTTCAACGACAGTAGATAAATTTTTGGTTATAGTAAGTTTTGTAATAACGCCATCTGTACTATTATTTAATAATGGTTGATAGGCCCCAGAACTTACTGGATAATCCGTACTGTTTGATGAACCACAAACAACAACTTCATTACTATTTATTAATTTTATATCAGCTGCATCATCAACAATTGCGCCGCCATTGTAAGTTCCCCATGTTGGAAAAAGTGTATTCATATCAAAAGATGTAAGGTACATATCGTAGCTTCCCATTAATGATGTTTGTTGACTAAAAGTATATGTAGGCAGATTTATACTTTCGGTTTCTGTTAACAATAAAACCTCGTTACTAGATATACCAATTAACCTAGAGCTATAATCGTTTAATACCCCACCAAAGAGCGTTGATTTTATTAGCGTTCCAGTAGGTGACCATTTTGTTAGATAACAATCAATACCACCATTATGTGTAGTTTGATATGTGAATGCCGTTGTATCAAAATCATTACTATTAGTATGTCCAGCAACATATATATTATTTTGAGCATCACAAACTAAACCCCAAGCGTCATCCGAACCACTGCCGCCTAAGTAGGTTGAAAAAACACGAGTGCAAGTAGAGTCTAACTTTATAATATAAGTGTCTGATGCACCTTCGTTAATAGATTGAAAAGCGGTTGAGCTTGTATTGAGGTTAATACTAAAAGATTCGCCTACTCCAATTATATTGCAATTTAAATCAACAGCCAAGGCATGAATATCTTCGCTGCCGGCACCACCATAATAAGTGCACCACTTTAGTAATCCGTTTTTTGAAAAACGGGCAATAAAAGCATCGGTATTGCCTTTATGGTTGGGTTGAAAAGAAGAGGGTGTTGTATATAAATTTGTACTCGTTGAGGTTCCTCCAATAATAATATTATCTACAGCGTCAATTTTAAGATCAAAAGCAAAATCGCCCCCTGATTTTCCAAAAAAGGTACTCCAAATAATAAGTCCATTAGGGTTTATTTTTGTTAAGTAACAATCGTATCCTCCGTTGTTATTGGGTTGAAAGCAACCTAGAGTAGTAGGAGTAGTTACACTGGTGGTATAGCCGCAAAAAACAATATTCCCGTCATGAGTTATCTCCATTTTTTCAGCACTTTCATATCCAATACCACCAAAATAGGTCGACCAAATCAACGCACCACAACTATCAAACTTTGCTAAAAAAACATCATAGTTGCCCGAGGCAGTATCGTTTATTAAACCCAATGTTACAGGTAAATCATTGCTGTAAGTGTTTCCAATCACGTAGCTGTTTTTGTCCACATCAACGCAAACACTTTTTATTTCATCAAATTGATTTCCACCAAAATAAGTAGAAAAATTGGAGCAAGTTGGTTGAGAAAATAAGTAAGCCTTAACTAGCAAAAAAATCGCCAAAAGAAAGCCAGTTTTTAAATTCATAACCAAAAACGTATTATTAATGAGTAAAGAGTATATTAAAATTAGTAAAAAATACTTTGATAAATCAAAAATTCGAATATATTTACATTGACCAAAATCAAACTAATGAAAAAACTATTATTTATTTTACTGATTTCTTATTTAGGTATAAATTCAGCTAAAGCCTGTCACGGATTAGCCCTAGTAAACTACAACTTTAGTGTTGGAGCTACAGGAGTAACAGTTAACGGATCTTCAGATGGAGCAACTTGTGGTTGCGGTCCTTACTGGATGCAAGTTGAATTATCTTGTACGGCTGCTGGTTTGTCAGGATTACCGCCAACAGCTATGCAAAACATTATTGATAACTGGGCAGGCCCAGGAACTACTTACCAATCTCATCCATGGTATTTTGGACTATTAAATGTTCCAAATTATACGGCGGGTGCTGGTTGGCCCGATGTCTGTACCGTCGAACCATATACTTCTGTTTTCATTCCCTTTTCAGCGCTCTGTCCTGGTCAAACGCATTTTTTAGAGCAAGAGAATGGTTAGGAGGAAGTACGGCTGTTCCTCCAGCGGGCCCTTGGTCACCGATGAACAGTTTTACGGTTCCAGGCGTATTAACAACTTTAAATTTTAATATCACAGCAAACCCTGCTATTTTTTGCGCACCTGGTTCATCTACACTTTCCGCTTCATCACTAGTGAGTGGATGCGGAAGTTTAACATATACTTGGTCGCCAGGAGGCTCCACCGCCCCAAGCATAGTCGTCTCGCCAGGAGCCACAACGGTTTATTCATTAACGGCATCAGCGCCATGTCAAGCGCCCGTCACCAAAACAGTAGCTGTTACAGTAGTTACAGCACTTTCGGCTGCTTTTACACCATTAAATACAACTTTATGTACGGGTGCTTCCCAAGTATTTACTCATACAGGAACAACCGGTGTGGCGCATAATTGGGCAGTTTCACCAGCAGCTGGAGTTACTGTTGCTACGGCTACATCAACAAACCCTACCATTACTTTTGCAAACCCAGGAGCATATGTTGTTTCACATACAGTTACTGCAGGAGCATGTACTAATGTGGTTACTACCAACGTCACGGTTGTAGCCGTTACATCACCATTTACAATACCTTCGGCAACACAATGTTTAACAGGAAATAGTTTTAGTTTTAATAATACTGGCACCGCAGGTGGAACACACTCTTATTCCTTTTCGCCAATTGCAGGAGCACCAGCTGTTGGTGGAACTGCTAACTATTCAGGTAGTTTTACAGCAGCAGGGACATATACAGTTACACATACAGTAACCTCAGGAGGATGTACAAGTGTTTCTACAAATACTGTTCAAGTAAATCCTATGCCTTCTGCAACATTAAGTTTTACCAATCCTAATTGCGGAGCAACAAACGGAGTCGTTGTGATTAATAATACGTCTCCAATTGCACCGCCACAAACGGTAGGTTTTTCGAGTAGTTTGGGCACGGTAACGGGCCAAACAGTAACAGGTTTAGGAGCGGGAACACCAGTAATTACATTGACTAATA
>SYEI01000359.1 GCA_005800865.1 Bacteroidota bacterium
CACCACCTAAAGCCTCAGTTTACTGAGGCTTTTTTTATTTGATCATTTCTTCAATTATTTCTCCAAAATCTTTAAAAGATAACATTGAACAAATTATTTTATCTTTATTGGGAGTAAACATGCTAGAAAAATTTAAAACATATCTCCAAAAAAATGCTGAGGTAGATGATAAGCAATTTGAAGTTTTATCAAAATACCTGAAGGCACAGAAGATAAAAAAGCATACTATTCTTTTACAACCCGGAGAAATATGCGGACATTCCTTTTTTGTTGAGAAAGGTTTATTACGGTCGTATACTATGGATGATGCTGGTAAAGAACACGTGATTCAGTTTGCGCCCGAAAACTGGATTGTGAGTGATAGAAGCAGCGCCTATTTTAATCAACCTTCCGATTTTTTTATTGATGCCATTGAAGATTCGGAAATAGTATATTTAGATAAAACCTTTATGGAAAAGGCTTATGAAGTAAGTGCTAATTATAGAGGCTTTACCGAAAGAGCTTTACACAATCACATTCGTCATATTCAAAAACGTGTTAGTTTGTTATTAGGAGCTACAGCCGAACAACGCTACATGGATTTTATCAAATTGTATCCCGATTTAATGTTACGCGTTCCTCAATGGATGATAGCCTCGTATTTGGGCATTACACCAGAAAGTTTAAGCAGAGTAAGGAAAGAATTAGCTAAAAAGCATTTTAAAACTGACTAGTTTTTTTAGCCACATAGAGACATAGGTTTTTGTTAGAAAAAGTAAAATCTAGGAAGCTTCGCTTCTCACATACTACTATGTGAAAAAACCTGTTTTCTATAGCATCCTTTTCTCACTAAATTATTTTCTATGTTCCTATGTGGTTAATGGTTCTTATTTTTTAATTTCATATCATACATCAATGTTTTAGTTCATAAACCAATTTACCTTTGTTGTGTAATTAAAACATACTATAATGAAATAGCCATGTGCCGAAACGCACAAACACCAGTGAAGATACATGGCGTATACCATATGACAAATAAAAAACAATAATATCTACATATGAAATAGCCATGTTTGCTAAAACACAAACACAAATGAAGATAAACTGGCTAAACCATATGACAACTAAAAAACAATAATATCTACATATGAAACTAAGAAACATAGAATCAGTCATAACGCCACCATCGCCTCATTTTGTAGGTGATGGATTTAGAGTACATAATTTTATTCCTTACAAAGCAGATATGCAGCGCATGAGCCCTTTTATTATGATGGATTATGGCTCAAAATTTTATTTCCCACCAACGGATAAACCACGTGGAGTAGGCGTGCATCCGCACCGAGGATTTGAAACCGTAACCATTGCTTATAAAGGAAAAGTAGCCCATAATGATAGTGCAGGCAATAGCGGAGTAATTGCCGAAGGCGATGTGCAATGGATGACGGCGGCTTCTGGAATTTTGCATAAAGAATTTCATGAAGAAAATTTTAGTAAAACAGGTGGCGATTTCCAAATGGTGCAGCTGTGGGTAAATCTTCCTGCTAAAGATAAAATGTCGAAACCAAAATATCAGGGATTGACGAATGAACAAATCAATAAATTTCAATTACCAAATAATGGAGGCGTTGTTGAAGTTATTGCTGGGCAATATCAAGATGTAAAAGGTTCGGCTTCTACATTTACACCTGTTAATTTATTAAACGTCAAATTAAATAAAGGTACAGCTACAAATTTTTCTTTCCCAGCTCATTATAATACTGCTTTGATAGTAGTAGAAGGAAACGTTAAAATTAACGAAACAGACTTAGTACCAACTAATAATTTTGTGGTGTTTCAGAATAATGCGGAGGATTTTATAATTGAAGCTACTGAAAATGCGATTGTATTAGTGTTAAGTGGAGAACCCATTAATGAGCCGATTGCTGCTCAGGGTCCTTTTGTAATGAATACGCGCGCCGAAATCATTCAGGCTATTGAAGATTATAACATGGGTAAGTTTGGGTACATCGAAGAGTAAGAATTTTATTTTTTTATAGAACGCTGATAACGCTGATGGTTAAGATTTTGTATGATTAAATTAGTTGAAAAACTTATGCGGTTTGTGTTCGTTATATATTTATTTTCTATGTAAAATAGGCTCAAAAAATCATATTTAATCATAAGAAATCAGCGTCATCTGCGTTCCATTATTTAATGTCAGATAACAACCCATAACGATATGGATTATTATGCCAAGTATAAACTGAAAAGCCTGTAATACGAAATTTCTCTTTATTGTTGTTCCAAACAAAAAGAGTGAGTTCGTTATCTGGATTATTAAATTTCACATCTACATAAACAGATACATAGGCAGTTTGAGTTTTTTGAGATGGCTGATAAAATGCAGAAAAATCAGACGCAGTAAAATGTATATTTTGTTTTAAGGCGTCTTGGCTGCTACTCAGCAATCCTTTTATGATCGAATCTGATTGGTATTTAATTTCTGCTACAAGGCTTTGTCCTTCATGGCAATGTAGTTCGCTATTTTTAATTTTAAAAGAAATAGGGTATTCATTTAAACTATCAATACGATAATAAGTTTCTTCGTTATTTGAAACAACCAAATCTTTATTGATATTGAATAATGATGATGGATTTTTAAAGTCAAGTTGAAGGCGATTGAATTTTTCAACTTCTAAAGTTTCTTTGCTAGGTTCTTTACTTAAAACATATAATTCAAATCCATAGCCAACTATTTTTTTATGTACGTATGGAAAATAGTTGGAAGCTTGTAATAATTGTGATGGGTTAAAATCACCTAACACCAAGTATTTTGCAGTTAAAGTATCGTAAATAGTTTTATAATCGTTAATGTTTTTTGCTTCATTTTCTATTACTTCAAAACGCGCGTTGGACCCATATTTTTCTTTATAAAAATTTAAAAACCAAGGTTCACCTTTATATAAAGCATATACGTTTTCGTTTCCTTTTTCTTTAATCAACTCGTCGGTTGTTTTAATATAAGTGTCAAAGGATTGGTTGAATACTAATTGGTAATAATGCCTTTTAAAAACTAAAGTACTCATGCCAATTACTAATAATAAAACAACAGAAGCCCATTTTAATTTGAGGGAGAACTCTCCAGCAAAAGAAGCGATAAACAAAAGCAGGCAAGGAGTTGCAAAAATGAGTGTTGAAAATTGAATAACCGGATTTACTTTTAATGAATAGAAAAACCCAATTAAAAAAGATAAAGCAAATAAGGAAAATAATAGAGCACGAATTTTGTTTTTTAAGGAAGTATTATTTTTTTCTGTAGAAAAATAGGCGAATACAATAACACCTATACATGCAATTAAAAATAGCCACGAGTAATGAAACAGATAGAATATAAATTGAAGTATAAAATCGTTTTCAGGCGGATTTAACCAACCTCCGTTTGCCGCACCAATACCACCAATTTTTAATTGAGCAAACAAAATAGGAAAATGGGGAGCATATAATACAACTGCTCCAACACAAATCACTAAATAATTTTTGAGATTATTTTTAGTTAAAAAGAATAATCCTAGTAATCCACACAGTGCTGCAAACATCATACTAAAATGATGGTTAAGAGCTGCTAATGCGGCAAATACAGCAAACCATACATAGTGTTTTAGTTTGGCAGAATCGTTAAACAAAATCTCTAACCAATATTTTAAAACAAATAAACACAAGAATAACCCACTCACATAAGGTCTTGCGGTTACGCTATAAAATACAAAATATTGAGCGCAAGTTAATACCGTTGCCGCTAAAAGCCCCGTTGTTTCGCAAAACCAACGTTTTCCAATTGTATAAATAAGATATACCGATGCAATGCCCATAAAAATAAATGGCAATTTCATTAACCATTCGGTAGTTCCAAAAATTAAGGAATAGTAATACATCCAAACTTGCACCAAAGCAGGATGCGCATCAATCATCACACCCTTCCTGATTAATTCTCCAAAAGAATCAAAACGCAATCGATCAACCGCACTTAATTCATCATAGGTATATTGTAAATCAAATAAATTGTAAAGGCGCAAAACACTTGCTACTATAAGTAGTAAGAGTATTAGCGTATTGGTTTTAATATACTTGCTTAGCAACATGATGAAACAAATATAATATTATAACATATATGCCATAAAAATAAAAGGGGTTAGCCCTCCAATTTAATTTGAATATATTTTGCTATTTTAGCGTTATTTCAACTACATTTATAAGGATTAGTGTATACCAATTATTTGAAAAAAGCAACTATCATATTTTCTTTTATACTAATTACTGTTTTTTCAGCAGGAAGTTATTTCCTGCATCAACTATATTTAAAAAGTTACAAAAAAGAGTTCAAAGCCTATATTTCAAAACATAAGGAGCAATCCGCTTTTTCAACAATTACTATCAACCCGAGTGAGCTATATGCTAATTCTAAAACTATTACTTGGGAGGATGAGTTCAAGGAAGTAATTTATAAAGGTGTTTTGTATGATGTTGTAAAGGTTAATGGTAAAGGTTTAACAGTTGAGTTAATTGTTGTTTCCGATCATCAGGAAATGGAGCTTAAAAAAGAATTCGCTTCTTTGTTTGATATTAGCTCGAATCAAAAAACGAAAGGCCCTTTTGATTTATTAAAAAACTTTATGACCCTTAAATATTTAGCCGCTAACTCTGATTTCTGTTTTAACAATTGTGTTTTTAGTCTTGATAATTTAGCTTCATTTAAAAGCATTCAAATTAATTCACCAGTAATTAATTTAGATACACCTCCTCCCCAATTTTTTGCAATATAATTTTATGTGGTGCTTTTTGCATCGCCTAAGTTTATGCATAACGCGCTGTTTTTATAAATGAGTGTCG
>SYEI01000360.1 GCA_005800865.1 Bacteroidota bacterium
AAATTATTGAAGCCTATCACTTTTTAGTAAGTATTGCTCCTGAAACTATTGAAGCTAATCTTCCTGAATATAATAATACTATCACTAATTCAAACATTGCTGATATAACCTTTACTGGTAAACGTTTACGTATCGATTTTCAAGATGGAAGTGCGTACGAATATTTTTCAGTTCCTGAAAATACTTACGTGAAATTGGTGAATGCCGATTCACAAGGTCGTTTTGCTCGTAGACATATTTATACATCTTTTATGTATAGAAATGTAGCAAAAGCTGCTATGGCTGTTTAATTTCCTTTTTAGGAACACATTCTACAACTTATTTTGAATAAATAAGCGGACTTTTTTATAGCTCAATTTCTTAAACCATTGTATATTTACTTTGTATCTTGTATGTATACAATTTAATAAAACGTTTTTATGAGCAGTAATCCATTCCTATCAAAATTCAACACACCTTTCAATACTATTCCTTTCGATAAAATTACTGTAGACCATTATTTACCGGCCTTTGAAGAAGGTATTAAACAAGGTTTATCAGAAATTGATTCCATTGTAACTAATAAGGAAACGCCTACATTTGCTAATACTATTGAAGTTTTAGAGAAAGTAGGGCCATTATTAGAAATTGTTGGTTCCACTTTTTCAAATTTAAATTTAGCGGAGACTTCTAAAGAAATGCAAGCTTTGGCAAAGGTTATTTCACCTAAGTTAAGCGATTACTCTAACGATATTATTTTAAATGATGCGTTGTTTAAGCGAGTAGAGGCAGTGTATGCTATTAAAAACACATTAACTCTTACTCCAGAACAAAGTACTTTATTAGATAAAACCTATAAAAGCTTTGTGCGTAATGGCTCTAAATTAAATGCGGAGCAAAAAGAAAAACTACGAACGATTGATAAAGAAAAATCTCAATGTTCATTAACCTATAGCGAAAATGTTTTAGCAGAAAGCAATGCTTTTGAATTAGTAATTACTATCGCATCTGATTTAGCAGGATTACCAGAAGGAACCATTGAAGCGGCTAAAATTACTGCTAAAGAAAAAGGAAAAGAAAACGCTTGGGTGTTTACTTTGGATTATCCTAGCTATGGTCCTTTCATGACCTACTCTGAAAATAGAAATTTGAAAGAGCAGATGTTTAAAGCCTATGGTTCTAAAGCATTTAAAAATAACGAACATGATAATCAAAACGTCTTAAAACAAATTGCCATTCTTCGTCACGAACGTGCTGTATTATTAGGTTATAAATCTCATGCTGATTTTGTGTTGGAAGAACGCATGGCAGAATCACCAACAAAAGTTTTTTCGTTTTTAGAGAATTTGTTAGATAATTCTTTGTCTTTTGCCAAAGATGAATTAGAAGAATTAAAAGCATACATCAAAGCAAATAATGGTCCTGAAGATTTGAAGAAATGGGATATTCCTTATTACGCCGAGAAACTAAAGAAAGAGAAATTTGCCATTGATGATGAGTTGTTACGTCCGTATTTTAAATTAGAAAACGTGATTGAAGGTGTTTTTGAAACTGCCAAACGTTTATATGGATTTACTTTTATTCAACGTAACGATATTCCTTTATATCATAAAGACGTTACTACTTATGAAGTAAAAAATGCACAAGGGGAATTTTTAGCGGTGTTTTACGCCGATTTCTTTCCTCGTGCTGGCAAACGCCAAGGTGCTTGGATGACGTCGTTTGTAAACCAAAAAATAGAAAATGGGGAAAACGTTAGGCCACATGTGTCTATCGTTTGTAATTTTACCAAGCCAACAGAAAGTAAACCTTCTTTATTAAGTTTTGATGAAGTCACTACTTTGTTTCATGAATTTGGACATGCGCTACATGGCATGTGTGCTAACGGACAATACGGAAGTTTGACAGGAACTAGCGTGTATTGGGATTTTGTGGAATTACCTTCTCAAATTTTAGAAAACTGGTGTTACGAAAAAGAATGCTTGGATTTATTTGCAAAGCATTACCAAACAGGAGAAGCTATCCCATCTGATTATATTCAAAAAATTGTAGACTCATCAAACTTCCAAAGTGGTTTAGCAACCATTCGTCAAATTGGTTTAGCAACCTTGGATATGGCTTGGCACAGCCAAAATCCAAAAGATATTACAAGCGTAAAAGACTTTGAAATAAGTGTAACAGCTAAAACAGATTTGATGCCTTCGGTTCCTGAAACATGTACCTCTTGTTCATTTTCCCATATTTTCCCAGGAGGTTATTCTTCAGGTTACTATTCTTACAAATGGGCCGAAGTCATTGATGCCGATGCGTTTGAAGCCTTTAAAGAAAAAGGAATTTTTAATCAAGAAGTGGCTACTGCCTTTTATAAAAACGTGCTATCTGCTGGTGGTAGCGAACATCCATCAATTTTGTATAAAAGATTTAGAGGCAGAGAGGCTGACCCTAAAGCTTTATTAAGAAGATCGGGATTGATTAAGGAGACGGTTTAATAATGTTTTAAATTTTTGGGCTTGCCGGCGCAAAGAACAAGCGCCGTCGGGCTGTCGCTGCAATCTTTTGTTCGTGCCTCACAAAAGGATTTTCGCTTGCATCCCTCAAGCGAGTTTATCTTGGAATTGAAACTTATACTTAGAACTTAAATAAAATGCATGCGTGAGGGATAGAGGCAATGTTTGAGCTCTTTTTATTGGTCACTGAGCGAAGTCGAAGTGCAAATAAAAAAGCGAGTGCCGAAAGCCCGACCCATAGGGGGCACGCCCTAATAAATTAAATGTATTTCTTAAACAAGCTGTAAACTACTTCAAAATCTTAAAAACTAAACCACCTTCAATGGCAATGCCATTAATGTTTGTGGAATATTTTTTTGCGACATTATTATCTTTTACGTCTTTAGGAGAGCTATTTGCTAAATAAGAACTAATCATTCCCACAGCACCTAGGCGTTTCCAAAAGTAATAATGAACGCGTGTTCCATATCTTACAATCGTACCGTTTGATGTATGGTTATAGTAATTATCATTATCGTTCCCTTTCATTTTAATTGAAAAGATACCGTGTGACACAAACACCGATAAATCTAAACGCTTATTCACAAATACATGGTAGCTGCACTCGGCGTTTAATTCAGAGGTTGAAATTTTTACCTGATTATCGCTTGTAGAAAAACCGTAATATTTAGAAGGATTAACGGTAAAAATATCGTTACCTGAACTTAATGCAACGCTCCAACGGTTCGAAATACCATATTCAATCACTAATGGGTCGCGCACTCCAATAATCACATCTTCGTTAACAAGCACTTCTTTCCCAGAACTAATATCGTTAGTTCTATAATTGGCTAAAGTATGTCCTTCGGAAATACTAATAGATAATGAACCTTTGCGATAGGCCTGAGCGTTTGCCGAAAAATGAATAGTAGCTAATAGAACAAGAGCGTAAATTTTTTTCATGAGGATAAATTATTTTTTTTGTCTCATGGTATAACCAGTTTAGATTACTTTTTTGTGTTTCAGTAAACATGGTTATTTCATGTTGCTTAGTTTAGTTATACCAAATTTAGTAAAATTTTTAATATGGCAAAATGGTTTAATGTGTTAAATAGTAGATGAATTTAACCACATAGGCACATAGTTTTAAGAACATATATGAGAGTATTAGGATAGTTCAAGCTTCGCTTGATAAACATAGTATTTGCTATGTGAGAAAAACTTGTTTTCTATACTAGCCTTTCCATCATTTGATATCCTATGTTTCTATGTGGTTAAATTTTTTAGCGAGAGAAAAGACTATTTAACAGCAATCACCGAAATCTCTACATTCACATCTAATGGCAATCTTGATACTTGAACGGTTTCGCGCGCTGGGAAATTACCAGTAAAAAATGAACCATATACTTCATTCATTGCTCCAAAATTATTCATGT
>SYEI01000361.1 GCA_005800865.1 Bacteroidota bacterium
GCATACTTTAAAACAATAACCGTTGCCAACATCAATAAATTATAAATTAAAAAATAAAAGTTAAATAAAAATAAATCGAAATTAAATGCAGTGTTTATAATTAATACGGGGGTATTTACAATTGCTAATTTAACGGCAGCGGAACTTAACAAACTTGATATGAATTGCTTTGGAGTTTTATTAGATGCTTGTATCATCTGTACACTTTCGTTAACTTCGTAAAACGAAAACACAACGGCGTTAAAAATAAATAAGGCAACTAAAGGAAAAAGTTTTAAAGGACTCAAAGCCAATCCGATCAATAACAAGGGAACTAAAACGAACATATTTTTTCTAATTCCTGAAATAAAAATATAATCGTTTTTAAAATACTTGGTGATAATCAAAAATTTAAATTGAATTTTGCGAGAAGTATCTAAAAAAGGAATTGCCAGAACTAATGTATGCAAAGCAAAAAAACTGTACCAATATTCTGTAAACAAAACTGGAACTGAAAATGGTAATAAAAACAACTGATATTCAGTTATTATTTGAGCTTTAGCTGAATTAAAATGCTTGTATGCAAATGCTAAATCTCCTCTATTTTTATGAAAACTATAAAACAAATAGGCAATAATAGCTACAACATAAAGCCCAACTTTCTCTGGATGATTAAAAGCAAAAAAAGAAATACAAGAAGCTAAAGCTAAAATGGGGAAAAATAAAATCCCTAAATCTCGTTTAAGCTGATAGAATCTTATTTTAAGGAGTTGCATGAATTAGATTGAGATTATTATTGTTTCAACGTTTATAGGTCTTCGATATTGGTTCGAATTTAGTTATTATGTTTTGTCACCCTGAGCGGAGTCGAAGGGCGTTCTATTTTTTCTATAATTTGTATGCGAAGACTCATTAATACAAACTGCTAATTCTTTTATCTTATCCCAATTCTTTTCAATCAATGCTTCTTTCTTTTTCCTTGTCCAACCTTTTACTTGCTTTTCAAAAGCAATTGCTTGTTTTACATCTTGAAACGGTTGATAAAAAACTAATTCAACTGGTCTTTTGTCAAAAGTATAGGCTGAATCATCTAATGAGTTATTATGCTCATAAACCCTTCTTTCAACATTATTTGTTACTCCTGTATAGTATGATTTATCAGAGCATTTAACAATGTACACGAAGTAATTAAATATTCTCATTTTACACAAAGGCTTCGACTCCGCTCAGCCTGACAAACTTCGATAATTACACTCTCTACTAGAATGAACTACAATTAATTCCTACTTCCCTTCCTTAGCCTTTTGCATAGGATTACCGCCAGTGCTTTGTCCGCGACCAACCGATTTACCTTTAAATATATCAAAGCGATTAGGCGCTTCTTTCATATTCCACGTATTGTTTTTCTCATCAATATCACATGTTTCTTTATAAGGGTCTAACAAAATAGAAGCTACTTCTTTATTTTTAGAATACGTTTTTACAACATTCTTTTCATTCTTACGCCATACATAAGCATTAACTCTGTCAATCTCAGAAGTACCATCTTTAAAGTTCCATTGAATAATTAATGGTGTTACGCAACCGCCTTTATTAGTAAAATAAATTTCGTAGTTATATTTTCCTTTTAAACTTTCAAAAGAAGAATCACTCACGGCCTCTAAATTTTCATAACGGTTAATCGGTTTTTTCTCAACCGCTGTTTTTACTTCTGGTTTGTAGTGAAAGTAAAAATCACGTAAGGTTGTATCTACATCTACTAAGAACTTCAATCCCTCTTGCTTATTTCTAATTTTAGAAATTGGTTCAAATGTGTCTTTTGTTCTAGGGTAAATTCTAATGGTATCATTCTTTACTGGCACTTCTTTATTATTAATAAAAGTATAAGCCTTCACAGAATCAACTGATACATCTACTGGTTCAATATCATAAAACCATGCTCTCCAGTACCAATCTAAATCAACGCCACTTGCATCTTCCATTGTTCTAAAAAAATCAGCGGGAGTTGGGTGTTTAAAAGCCCAACGTGTGGCATATTGTTTAAACGCGAAATCAAATAACTCACGGCCCATAACTGTTTCACGTAAAATATTTAAAGCCGTGCAAGGTTTACCATAAGCGTTAGCACCAAAGTTATTGATGTTCTCGCTATTGGTCATAATGGGTTCTAATTGATCTTTTGGTAAACGCATGTAATCCACCATTTTATGAGCAGGTCCACGATTTGATGGATAATTATTATCAAACTCTTGTTCTGTTAAAAATTGAGTAAATGTATTTAAACCTTCATCTAACCAACTCCACTGACGCTCATCGCTATTGATGATCATTGGAAAGAAATTATGTCCTACTTCGTGAATAATAACGCCAAGCATTCCGTACTTCGTTCCTTCTGTATAGGTTCCATCTTTTTCGGTACGACCAAAATTGAAACAAATCATTGGATACTCCATTCCGTTAGAAGCTTCAATACTTTGAGCAACTGGATAAGTATACGGAATTGTGAATTTTGAATAGGTTTTAATAGTATGCGCTACTGTTTTAGTTGAATATTTTCTGTATAAACCAGCAGCTTCTTTTCCATAAAAACTCATGCACATTACTTTTTTGCCTTCTACTTTAATTGGCATCGCATCCCACATAAATTTACGAGAAGAGCCCCAAGCAAAATCTCTTACGCTATCAGCCTTAAATATCCATGTTTTAGTTGTAGTAGCTTTATTTTTTTCGGCAGCTGTACATTCGTCTAATGTTACAATTTCTGTTACATCGCTGTAGTTTGTTGATGCTTTTGTCCAACGCGCCATTTGTGTTGGATTTAAAATTTGAGCATAGTTTTGGCACTCGCCAGTTGAGCAAACAATATGATCTGCAGGTACAGTCATTTTTACTGTATAATCTCCAAATGCTAAAGCAAATTCTCCACGACCTGTAAACTGTTTATTTTGCCATCCCTGAAAATCGCTATACACACACATACGAGGATACCATTGAGTCATGGTAAATAAATAATTACCATCTTCTTTAAAAAATTCGTAACCACCACGTCCACCAATTTCCATACGATTTCCCATTTTGTATTGCCACTTCACAATAAATTTCACTTTGCTATTTGGCATTAATGTTTTTGGTAAATCAATACGCATCATGGTTTGATTGACTGTATATTTAATCGGCTTTCCTAATTCATCCGTTACAGATAAAATTTGATCGCCTAAGCCTTTCAACCTCTCCTCAGTATTCATAGCCTTAGCAGTGCCTTCATCATAAGGAGCATTCATTTTATTGTTATCAAAAAAATTAGCATCATTAGTTGGATTATGCTGATTTTCATCTAACTGCAACCATAAATAAGTTAATTTATCTGGCGAATTGTTATGGTAAGTCACCACTTCTTTTCCAATTAACATCAGATTTTTTTCATCCAAAGTAGCCTCAATATTGTAATCGGCTTTTTGTTGCCAATATTTAGCGCCAGGTGCGCCAGAAGCTGTTCTTTGTTCATTAGGAGTTGGCAAAATAGTTCCTAATTGTTCAAATTTATTCCCATGATTTGACATAGGATTGTTTTTAGTATTTTGTGCTAAAGTAACTGAAGCTACTAAACATAATGAGGTAGTAAGTGTAAAAAAACGAGTCATATTATAAATCTTTTAATCGTTGTACAAATAATAAAAATGCAATTCCAAAAACTGCGGAGGATATAAAAAACACATAATCCGATTTTTTGATTCTGGTAAATCTAGTTAAAAAAACAGAAAACAAAAGCATTACAGTCACGATTATTAGCTGGCCAAATTCCAAGCCTAAATTGAAAGATAATAATGGAAAAACAACGCTTTCTTCCTTCCCCAACATAGACCTTAACAAATAAGAAAAGCCCAAGCCATGAATAAAGCCAAATACTAGCGCTAAGGCATAATTAAATGTGTAGTTATTAGATTGATTCCTACTAGTACTGCTTAACCTGTTTTTGTAATAAAGGTTAACTATACAGGTAAATAAAATAGTTAACGGGATTAATACTTCTATTATCCCTTGTTTCATTGTAAATATATTCAAGGCGCTTACAGCTAAGGTTAAAGAATGACCAATAGTAAAAGCTGTTACTAATATTAACAGTTTTTTCCATTCTTTAACAGAAAACAAAACGCATAAAGCCATTACATATAAAATATGATCGTAACCGTTCCAATCTAAAATATGTTCGGTACCGGTATTAAACCACAACCAAAATTCATTCATATAATTTGTTACTTTTGCGTATGCTAAAATTAAAAAATATAGCCACTTTTAAGCAATTTATTACAGCAACGGCAAAATCCTTGTTTTTTGGGCTATTCATTGTTTTAGCATTTGGTTTTCATTCTCTAAAACACCCGTTTTATATCAGTGTAATTGATATAAAGCATGATGTTAAACAACACACTTTAAATATTAGTGTTAAATTATTTACCAACGATATTGAAGAGGCTCTTAAAAAAACAACGACCAAATCTATTGATTTGTTGAATCCAAAAAACAAAGCTGAAATGGAAACCGAATTGATGAATTACACAAAAAAACGACTATCCATTGCCCTCAACAATAAAACTACTACACTTGATTTTATTGGTTACGAAAAAGAAGAAGATGCTATCTGGACTTATTTACAAATTAAAAAAGTAGCTACCCCAAAAAACATAAAAATTGACACTAAGCTTCTATATGATTTTTTACCACAACAATCTTGCATTATTCATGCAGAGATAAACGGGGTTAAAAAAAGCAGCAAAGTCAATAATCCAGATAGCAAAGTAGAATTTAACTTTTAATGGCCAAAACTTTAATAATCATTGCAGGTCCAACTGCTGTCGGTAAAACAGCCTTATCTATTGAGCTAGCTAAAGTTTATGCTTGCCCTGTTATTTCTGCTGATTCTCGCCAGTTTTATAAGGAAATGAGTATTGGTACAGCAAAGCCTAGCAGTGAAGAAATGCAAGGTGTAAAGCATTATTTTATTGACAATATCAGTATTCATGATACTTTTAATGTTGGTCAGTATGAGCGAGAGGCCATAGAACTTATTGAATCTTTATTTAAAGAACATGAAACCTTAATTTTAGTTGGCGGTTCAGGTTTATACATCAATGCTATTTTAAATGGCGTAGATGAATTTGAAGAAATTCCTGCTGAAATAAGAGAACAATTAATTAAAGAGTATAACGAAAAAGGCTTAACTTATTTACAAGAAGAATTAAAGAAACGAGACGAAGTGTATTACAACCAAGTAGATTTAAATAATCCACAGCGCATCATGCGAGCTTTAGAAGTTTGTATTCATAACAAAAAACCCTACTCTAGTTTCAGAAAAAAAGAAAAAAAAGAACGCTCTTTCGATACCATTAATTTATTAATTAATACCGAACGTGAAGTTCTATATCATCGTATTAATAAGCGTGTTGATTTAATGATGGAACAAGGTTTATTAGACGAAGTAAAAGCCTTATTACCATACAAACATTTGAATGCATTAAATACGGTTGGCTATAAAGAACTATTTGATTTTATAGATGGCAAATGCACTCTAGAAGAAGCGGTTAATATGGTTAAACAAAACTCTCGTCGTTATGCAAAGCGTCAGTTAACTTGGTTTAATCATCAAGGAGAATTTGAAACGTTTGCTCCAACCGATTTAGAGAAAATAAAAGCATATATAGATATCGTTAATCAGTACTTATAATATATGTTTGCTTTCATCAAAGACTATAAAAAATTAAAACCTGCCATTATCAATGTAATTATTGCCGAGTTTTTTATTCAATTAGTCAACGCAACATTTATGTTAATTCTTCCATTGTATATGGATAGAAAAGGATTTAGCGAAGAGCAAATCGCACTATTTATTACCTTTCGATTTTTAGGCGTTTTTGCCTTAGCTCTGCCAATTGGAAATATCATTAAAGGTCGCGTGATGAAACCTTTCTTTTATTTATCTTCTATTCTAGTTCCACTATTTGGTTTATGCATTGTATTATGCGTAAATCTTCAATTAACAACTTGGATATATGTTTCGCTTTTGTTATGGGGCGCATCTTTTACTTTTATGCAAATTCCCATTACCCCTTACATTTTAAGAAATGAACATAAAGAACATCATACATCTGGAATTGCTTTAAGCTATAGCACTTGGAGCTTTGCGGGTATTGCCAGCGGTGTAATTATTGCTTTTTTAGACAGAATTAATCCCTGGTTTTTTGATGAAGAAAAAATACTAATTCTATTTTCTATTTTAGGTTTTGGAGGTGTTTACTTTATGAGTAAAGTAAATTTAAAAGAAGAAATAGATGATGCAAAGACATCTATTGTAAAAACAAAAACGCATAAAAATGATTGGTTCTTAATTTTCAAAGGACTAGTGCCTACTCTCATTATTGCTACTGGCGCAGGTTTAACCATTCCTTTCATTAGTTTATTTTTTGATAAAGTACATCATATGGGCAAAGGCGATTTTAGTTTTGTAAGTGCTATAGCCGCCGTATTAGTTGTTTGGGGAGCATTAATGGTTCCACGCATTAAAGAAAACATTGGATATAAAATTGCAATTCCTACCACACAATCTTTAGCAGTTATTTCATTAGTAGCTTTAGCAACTACCCAATTTTACAGTCAGTATAGTATTGCCGTTTACATTGCTATTGTGTGCTATTTATTACGCCAACCATTAATGAATATGGCGGGACCAATGACATCAGAATTAGTAATGAATTATGTTGGAGAAAAAAACAGAGAGATTACGAGTGCATTAACAGCGGCTATTTGGAGCGGCAGTTGGGTTATTAGTGGTTATATGGTAAAGATTATGTTTCACGAAGGTTTTCCTTATGTGAATATATTTTTAATCACCGCCGCCTTATATGCTTTTGGTGTAGTAATGTATTATTTCTTAATTGTAGATTACGGAAAACGAGAAAAACAAGGTTTGATAAAACCTTAAAATGATAAAATAAAATCAACCTTTGAAGAAACTTTTTTACCATCTTCTACTGCTGGATTCCATTTAGTCATAGCGTTTAACGCTTCTTTAATTTGCTCAATACAATGACAATTTTCGCTACTGATTTGATTAATTGTAACTACATTCAACTCACCTTTAGCACTCACATTACCAGTTATTTTGTACTTCCCCGTAATTATTACAGAACCTGATTTTTTTGCTAAAAATTCTAATACATAATCTCTAATTGCTAATTCGCTTCCTAAATAATAAGCATTTGAAGATGAATTTCCACCAACTGCAGCCGACGAAGGAACAGCTGCAGTTTTTCCAGAGGCAGTTTCAGTAACAGCATTAGAATTATCATACGAAGTTGAAACTGGTTTTGCAACCTTTTCCTTTTCCACACTTTTTTTGGCTACAGCTAATCTATCTGCATCTGCTTTATAATAAGAATCTTCCTCTTTGGTACCTTTGGTACCTTTGGTATTCTCTGCTAATTCTTTAGAAGAAAGTGTTACTGAGTTTTGCTTAACTTGTAAATCACTATTAGTTTGCTCTTGCTCTAAGCTATTTTTTTCTTTTTTCTTAGCATCTACTTTGTCCGCTAATTCTTCTGATAATTTTTCTTGATCTCTATCATCTCTTTCACTTCTTGCTTTTGATTCATCTTTAGCTAGAACATCTATGGTATTAACTTTTGTTTCTCCTCCTGAAGCAGCGCCCGCCGCAATTTCACTTGTAATTTTTCTGCTAACTATTGTTTCTTGTAGCTTTAATTGATTTTGAGCAGCATTTTTATTTTCATCAGCAAAAGGAGCTGCATTTTCTATAGTAGTTTCTAGCGGTTTAGATTCTTCTAACAATGGCGCCGCAACCGTTTCATCTTTATTTAATTCGTTTAGTGCAATGTTGGTTGCTGAATCTTCTTTAGATTGATTTAAAAAGAAAATAGAAACCATGAAAATTAAAACAATTGATGCCGATGCACTAAACCAAATAATCTTATTTTTAGCTCCGCCCTTATTTGATTCAGAAGCTTTTTTAGAAATAGCAAAATTCAATTCATCTGTTAAAGCTTTTGCTTTTTGAGCATCGCTATGAGCAGAAAAACCTTCTAAAGCTTCTTTTTCAAAATCATCCAATTCATCAAAATCACTGGCCTTGTTAGATGTGTTATCTAACAGCTTAAATAATTCTTCAGCAGATAATGGTTTATGTTTATCGGGGTTGCTCACTGTTTTTCTCTAATTTAATTTTCAAATTTCGTTTTCCATTTTGTATAAAGCTTTTTACTTCATTCATCGTATAACCCGTTATGTCAACAATGTCGTTATAGGATTTCTCTTTGAGGTAAAATAATTCAATACACTTTCTCTGATCTTCGTTTAATTCCTCAATCGCTTTTTCTAAAGAGGTATATTGCGCTTCTTTTTCTTCTGCCTTATTTTGATGCATTCCGTTTTCTGTTTCCATAAACGAATCGGCATGTATCTGTATATCAATCTCTTTCTTTAGCTTTGATTGTTTCCCTCTCAATATCATCAAGCAATGATTTTTCGAAAAAGTATATAGCCAGCTTTTAAAATATTCAATATTGAATTTTAACAAATCAGCCAGTAATTTTTCGAATATTTGCATAACTGCATCTTTCGCCTCATCCTCATCTTTCAAATATTTAAAGGATAAACCTAAAACCAAATGCGAATAGCGTTTATATAATATCCCAACAAACACATTGTTTTTTGTGTTTTTATACTCTGTAATTAATTCGTTATCAGAGAAATGGTTGTATTTTTCGTTGTAAATCAAACGTTTTTAGCTACCATAAATATATTAATTTTTGGCGAGGAATAATATGTTAAAATTAACTTTGTTTAATACTTTGTTAATGTTATATTTGTTGGTTCATGAACATTGGCAAACTATTTGTATAATTGACGCATTAATTGAAATTTTTATTAAAATATAGCTTATTATTTCTCTTGGCTTTTTCAAGTCTGAGTTTTCAGCAGCAACCTTTTGATTCAAATCAATTAGTTGCTCGCCAAAAAGCCGTATTCCTTTACAACTTTACTAAATATTTTGAATGGCCGCAGAAAATGCGAACTGGTAATTTTATTATTAATGTTATTGGTAATAATGCTGGTATTAATGGTGAATTAAACAAAATGGCAACCTCTAAACAGGTTGGAAATCAGAAGCTTGAGATTAGAAACACGACTTCTGTTGACGGATCAATTCAACCACATATTATTTTTCTTTTAAACGAATCTTCCGAGATGTTGAAGGAAATAGCTTCAAAATATAAAGGAAAGGGCACATTAGTTGTTACTGAGAAGAATGGATTAGCCAAAGCGGGCTCAGCCATTAACTTTGTAGCGATAGATAGTAAATTAAAATTTGAGTATAGTAAGGCAAATGCAGTAAAAGCTGGATTAAAAACAAGTGACGGACTAAACAGTTTAGCTATTGCGGTTGATTAAATTAATTATTAAATTTGTATAAGTGTTAACAGTATCAAAATCATATCATTACCTAAAGAGCAGCATCTGTTTTTTATTGGTATGTGTTTGTCATAATTTTTATGCTCAAACAGATTTGCTATTTGAGGCTCAAAAACTTTGCAATGAAAAGAAATTTGATCAAGCTATTCCTTTAATTGAAAAAGTAATCCTGCATCCTGAAACAAAAAATGATCCTGCATCTTGGCATATTAGGTCTTATGCCTATATTCAAGCATACAAACAAACCGGGTCTGTAAATACTGCTAAGATTAATTTATTAAATACTGCAATTTCTTCGGCTATTAAATCTAAAGAATTAGATACAGAAAAAGGCTATATAGAAAATAATAATGCTTTTATAAAAAATGGCGCAAATACTTATTATAAGATTAGCACTATTTTATTGCAAGACTCTTTAAATAACGTCAAATCTGAGGAATATTACAGCAAGTATAAAGAATGTACTAAATTATTTGATCCAACGTTTGATTTCAAGCAACAAGACATTAAATACTATAACACAACTGGAAGTATTTTTGAAGACTTGTATATGCGTAATAACTTCAATCAAAAATATGGAGACGTTGCTAAAACAGCCTTATTAAAAGTTCTAGATATTGATAGTCAAAACATTAGTGCTAATATTAATCTTGGTATATTATACTATAATCAAGGTGCTACGTTGATGCGCATGATGGATTATGATGTTGATTTAGCGCAGTTAGATGTAATACAAGAAAATGCTAAAAAATTATTTAAACAGTCTTTACCATTTATGATTAAGGTTTACCAGTTAGACCCTAAAGCAGAGAAGGCATTAGAAAGTTTGCAAGGAATTTATTCAGCCTTACTGGATGATGAAAAAGCAAATGAGTTTAAACAGAAAAAAGAGGCCTTAAATAAA
>SYEI01000362.1 GCA_005800865.1 Bacteroidota bacterium
TATAAAGTTTTTGCTCCAACTAGCATTATCAAACTCTTCTGGTATTGTTATGCCGCAATACATTAAATAACTTTTTATATTGAGTTTAATATGTCGTAAACCCATTACAAAATTATTACGTTCTCTGAACAAACTTCTAAAACTTTCTCTTTGTTCTTCGGGTATAGTTATAGATTTAAGAGCTTCATTTTTCAATTGCTTGCATATATTCCTACAATCAATTTTGTCTGTTTTAACTATACTTTGTTTTTGTGGCATAGGTATATCCGCAGCATTTAAAACCAGGACATTCCAATTTTGTTTCTGAAATAATCTGGCGGCAGAGTAACCGCTAAAGCCGGCCTCATAAGCGCACGTGACTTCATGGGTTGGGTAATGTTTCTGGACCCATTCAACTAATTTGCCTGGGCTCGCAGGTTGTGTTATCGTTTTTCCGTCGAACAAATCTGTTTGATAATGAAATGTCCAACTTTTTTTGTGTACATCAATGCCAATGTATAATTTTGGATTGAAAGCGGTAGTTTCTGTTTTCATGAGCTTACAATAATTTTGGCAGCCATTCATTTGGACTGCATGTGATAAGTGATACAAAACTACTGCTTTTACATATATGCTAAGGCAATAGTTTGGCAGACATCAAAGCTTTTGCAAAAGTCCATTAAACTTTTATCTTAATTATATGCAATAGAAATATTCGATTTTCCCTAAAATCAAATTGTAATAATCAGTCATTCTTACAACATCTCCCCTTTTTTATGTAAGTAATCGGTTCTTATTCGACTTATATTTACGGATATAACAAAAGTCATATTCTTAACTGATTTTATACCAAATTTTATAACTTTACTATTTACACTTTAGTACTATACTAAATCATGATTAAAAACATCTTAATAGAGATTGGCTTAATAGCTAGGTTCACCGCCCGTTTTTTTCGTGAAGTATTTAAACCTCAATTTGAATTTTCAGAATTTTTACGCCAATGTTTTTACATTGGCAATAAGTCCTTCCCATTAGTTGCCATTACCGCATTTATTATGGGTTTGGTGATTACCATGCAGTCTCGCCCTACTCTAGTGGAATTTGGTGCTCAAGCGTGGTTACCCAAAATGATATCCGTTTCCTTAGTACGTGAAATTGCACCCGTTATTACGGCCTTAATTTGCGCTGGTAAAATTGGATCAGGTATTGGTGCCGAATTAGGCTCTATGAAAGTTACCGAACAAATTGATGCCATGGATGTATCAGGAACCAATCCCTATAAATTTTTAGTTGTGACTCGTGTCATGGCCACAACCTTAATGATTCCTATCCTCGCTATTTTAGCAGATGGCATTTCTTTATATGGTGGTTATTTAGGTTGTAACATACATGGCTTGGTGAGTTGGGATTTGTTTTGGAATCAAGTATTTGACACTTTAGTGTTTGCTGATATTGTTCCCTCTATTTTAAAAACATTTTTCTTTGGTTTTATTATTGGTATTATTGGATGTTACCAAGGCTTTAATTCGAGTAAAGGCACCGAAGGTGTTGGTCAATCAGCCAACTCAGCGGTAGTTATTTCATCATTGTTAGTTTTTATTATTGATTTATTGGCGGTTCAAATAACGGATGCTTTAAATTTAAATTAGTAAATGGCAGAAGTAGTTGAACATAACAAAAGTTTTAATTCTTTGGAATCAGTTATTTCCATTAAAGGTTTGCGTAAAGCCTTTGGCGACAATAAAGTGATCAATGGTTTTGATTTTGATTTGAAAAGAGGCGAAAATGTGGTGGTGTTGGGAAAATCAGGTTCAGGAAAATCGGTATTAATAAAATTGATTATTGGATTGATGAAACCAGACCAAGGCAGCATTGAAGTGTTTAAAGATAAAGTAGAAACCTTAAGTACCTCTCAGCTAGATGAGATGCGCGTAAAGGTTGGTTTTTTATTTCAAAGCAATGCTTTATATGATTCAATGACAGTTCGCGAAAATTTAGAGTTTCCATTACGACGTCATCGAAAAAAAACGAGCAAAGAAGAGGTCAATAAATTAGTGATGGAAGCATTAACTAATGTGGGCTTACCACAAACCGTTGATATGATGCCTTCTGAACTATCTGGTGGTATGCGCAAACGTATTGCCTTAGCAAGAACCTTAATTTTAAAACCAGAGATTATTTTATACGATGAGCCTACTACAGGTTTAGATCCAATCACTGGGAAAGAAATTAGTCACTTAATGCTTGATATTCAAAAAAAATATAACACCTCTTCCATCATTATTTCGCATGATATTAATTGTGTGAAAATAGTAGCTAACAGAATTGTGATGTTGATTGATGGCATATGTTACGCAACAGGCACCTATAACGAACTTGAAAATTCAACAGACACAAGAGTTAAACAATTTTTCGAATAAAAAACATGGGACAAGAAACATCCAAAAATATACGAGTAGGCGCATTTGTTTTAGCAGGAACAGTACTGCTTATTTTCTCTTTGTACTTAATTGGAGCTAAACAAAATTTATTTGGTTCTACCTTCGAATTGAAATCACAATTTAAAAATGTGAACGGATTAATGCCTGGTAATAATGTGCGTTTTACGGGCATTGATGTTGGTACGGTGAAAAGTGTTGAAATCATTAACGACTCCACCGTAGATGTAACTATGGTCATTGAAAACAAAGTGCAAGCTTTTATCAAAAAAAATGCAACGGCCATGGTTGGTACCGATGGTTTGATGGGAAATAAATTAATCAATATCAACTCTTCAAACGAAAGTGCTCCAAGTGTAGAAGATGGCGACTTTTTAGTTTCTAAAAATCCTTTAGGAACCGATGATATGATGCGTACTTTAAACATTACCAACGAAAACGCAAAAGACATTACTATTGATTTAAAAAATATTGTACGTCGTTTAAACAGTCCTAATACTTTATGGAGCATATTAATGGATACCATCGTTGCCGAAAATGTAAAAGAGGCTATTGTTAACATTAAAGTAACTGGCGAGCGCACCGCTATTATCACAGGCGATTTAAGCAGAATTGTGAAACACGTAAAAGAAGGTAAAGGAACTATTGGTGCTTTAATAGCCGATACGACATTTGCTGTAAAATTAAATCAAAGCATTGTTAATATTAAATTGATTACGGATTCATTAGCTTTAGTAACTGGTGATTTGCATTACATTACCAGCAAAGTTAAAAAAGGAGAAGGCGCCATTGGAACCGTTTTAATGGATACCACTTTTGTAAACAACTTAAATGAATCTATGAAAAATGTAAGAAGCGGTACCAAAAACTTTGATGAAGATATGGAAGCCTTAAAGCATAATATTTTATTGAGAAATTATTTCAAGAAAAAAGAAAAAGCCGCGAAAGAGAAAAAATAGTTTGCTTAGCGAGGTCCCGATAGCTATCGGGAGCAGTGGAAATCCTTTTGCTGGTCACTGAGCGGAGTCGAAGTGCGGCAAAAGATTGCAACGGAAAGCCCGACGGCGCCTGTTCTTTGCGCCGGCACGCCCAAACCTATTAAGCCAAACAAAAAAGCCACTCACAATGTGAATGGCTTTTAAAATATAATAGAGCAATGCTTATAAATGCATACTGTCTTTCTTCGCTAAAAGCACATCTTCTGCTTCCACGTGATCATCGTCTTTAATACAACAATCTACAGGGCAAACAGCAGCACATTGAGGCTCGTCGTGAAAACCAGCGCACTCCGTACATTTATCAGTAGCAATGTAATACACATCCATACTGTAAGGTGTTTGAGGATCGTTAGCATCAGCCGTAATTCCTGTATTCTTTCCAGTAAATTCTCCTTTTACTTTTGTACCATCAGCAAAACGCCATTCAGCGCCGCCTTCATATATCGCATTATTTGGACACTCTGGTTCACAAGCTCCGCAATTAATGCACTCATCTGTAATTTTAATAGCCATTTTTTCGTTAGTTTTGTGTTCTGTAATAATAAGATTGCAAATATAAGATTAATTTTTATGACCTTAAAACAACGAGAACAAGCTTTTGTTCAATTAGGCTTGTTTATAAACCGACATTTTGCTAACCAATGGCTCCCAAAAGAGGAGCGTTTTCATAACGACCTTCAAAAACTGACCGAAATAGCCTACGCCTACAACGGTTGGTTTACTCCCGAAAGCATTACCAGAGCTTTAAATGGCATTTCGTTAATGTTGGACGAAAAAAGTTTAAATGAGTTTACTAAAACCATTAAAGAACCAGCGAATCCTAAAACAGTTGCCGTTATTATGGCTGGCAATATCCCAGCTGTTGGCTTTCACGACTTAATGTGTGTGTTATTAAGCGGGCACAATGTTTTAATTAAAGTATCGAGCGACGATCCAGCCCTGATTCCCTTTTTAACGGGTATGGTTATTTATTATGAGCAAGCATTTGCACCAAAAATCAATTTCTCGGAAGGAAAACTCATTAATTTTGACGCAGTTATTGCTACCGGTAGCGATAATACCGCCAAACATTTTGAATACTATTTTGGCAAATACCCTAATATTATTCGTAAAAACAGAAGCTCCATTGCTTTTTTAAGCGGAAAAGAAAGCAAAGAAGAATTAGCAGAGCTTGGTAAAGACATTTTTTACTATTATGGCCTTGGTTGCCGTAATGTGGGTAAAGTTTATGTGCCCGAAGGTTATAAATTTGATGGGCTATTTGAAGCTATTTACGACTTTAAATACGTATTAGACAACAAAAAGTACAATAACAATTACGAGTACAACCGTGCTATTTACTTATTAGACTTAATTCCTTTTTTAGACAATAACTTTTTAATGATCAAAGATAGTGAAGCGCTACACGCTCCTACTTCGGTATTATTTCACGAAAGTTATACTAATCAAGAACAACTTGTTGAAAAGATAACACCATTGCTACCAAATATACAATGTATTGTATCTAACTTTGAAATTAAGGGAATTCAAACCGTTGCATTAGGTCAGAGTCAGGAACCAACTATTTTTGATTTTGCGGATAATGTGAACACCTTGGATTTTTTAAATAGTATTTAATTTTGTAAATTAGTTAAGTGAAATCATTCAAACACATTATACTAGTAGCCTGTTTTACATTAAGCTTAAATCAAGCTAAATCGCAGATTGTGATGTTTGATACCAATGATTCCATTTCAAATATTATACTTCCTAATGTATTTACTCCAAACTTTGATAGCATTAATGATGTTTTCAGACCTTATTTGGATGAAATTAAAGAAGTGAATTTTAGCATTTATAACCGTTACGGTAATTTAATTTTCGAAACTTCTCGTGTAAACGGATTTTGGGACGGAAGAACCACTAGCGGAGAACCTTGTACAGATGGCACTTATTTTTGCGTTTTAAATGCTACTGGTATTGAAGGCAAAAAGTATAAAGAAAAAACTTTCGTACAATTGTTTACTAACGGATTCTATAAAAAATAAGATTATTTTATCAGTTAATAAAATATCCTTCAATTATCCCAATTCTACCCAATTTAAAGGCATTAGTTCTGTTTCTTTAAATGCAGAACCAGGTAAAATTTTAGCCATCATTGGCAAAAGTGGTAGCGGAAAAACAACCTTACTTAAATGTATTTATGGTTTAGAGGATTTACAAGAAGGGCAAATTACCATTGATAACAAATTAGTATTAGGTCCTGCTTATAATTTAATTCCTGGTCACCAAGACATGCGCTTTGTGAGTCAGGACTTTTATGTATTAGATAACCATACGGTTGAAGAAAACATTAAAGATAAATTAGCAGGCTATACCGATGAGTACAAACAAAAACGCGCGAATCAACTGTTACGTTTATTGGATTTAACTCCCTATAAAAGCCTCAAAGCCATTACGTTATCATCAGGACAAAAACAAAGAGTTGCTATTGCCCGTTCGTTAGCAGAATTTCCAAAAGTATTATTGTTAGACGAACCATTTAGTAATTTAGATTTGCCATTGCGTGATAAAATCTTCACTTACATTCGTCAGCAAATAAAAAAAGAAAACGCTGCGGTTATTTTAGTAACACATCAACCTGAAGAAGCTTTGCGTTACGCGGATGAAA
>SYEI01000363.1 GCA_005800865.1 Bacteroidota bacterium
ATTGATAAAGCAGGCTACAAAGCGGGCGAAGATATTTATATTGCCATGGATGCAGCTGCTTCTGAATTTTATAATACAGACGAAAACGTGTATCACTTCAAAAAATCAACAGGCGATAAATTAACGTCAGAACAGATGGTTGATTTTTGGGCTGATTGGAGAAAAAAATATCCTATCATTTCTATTGAAGATGGTTTTGCAGAAGAAGATTGGAATGGTTGGAAATTAATGACCGATAAATTAGGTGCTTCAACACAATTAGTAGGAGATGATTTATTTGTAACTAATGTAGATTACTTGAAAAAAGGAATAGACATGGGGGTTGCCAACTCTATCTTAGTTAAAGTAAACCAAATTGGAACCTTGACTGAAACAATTAACGCCGTTTCGTTAGCACATACCAATAGCTACACCTCAGTAATGAGTCACCGTAGTGGAGAAACAGAAGACACAACTATTGCTGATTTGGCTGTAGCCTTAAGCTGCGGACAAATTAAAACAGGCTCAGCATCTCGTAGCGACCGGATTGCAAAATATAATCAGTTATTACGTATTGAAGAACAATTAGGAAATAATGCTCGTTACATTGGAAAAAACTTTAAGTTTTTAAAGAAGTAAGACGTCTAATCTTAAATAAAAAATCCCTCAATTTTTATTGAGGGATTTTTTGTGTCTTGAAATGGATCTACCATAAAACAAAAAAGCACTTACTAATTAGTAAATGCTTTTTTAATATCTGTTTTTCTTTGGAATTAGAACTTCGCTCTAATCTTACGAACTTTACCTCTACGTTTTTTACCAAAGAAGTGGCCGTAACGTCCTCTATAAAAACTTGATTTACCTCTTAATACATAACTATAGCTTAAACTCATAGTCATGTAACCATCCTTATGTGTTTTATCACCACGTTTATTACCTTCCTTTAACTCGTTATTATAACCAAAATTTTTAGCAAACTCTGGATCCAATCCCGACAGCTCACCTGTACGATTACCTAGAGCAGCAGCTTCTGGAGTTTGAGTAGATGGATCAGCATAATTACCGCTAACGTCATCTAAATAATCTGTAAAGGTTGTTCTGTAGTTTAACTCGTAGCCAATACGGTGTTTTTTGTGAATTGTAAAATAAAAACCAACACCTGCAGGTATATTAAATCCAATTGGTGAGTATCTTACACCTTCTGTTTGTAAAGGACGAAGTTTTACACCTCCATCTAAAGTTTTTGGATTAGAATAAAAACCACCTATTCCCGCAAAAACATAAGCTCTAAAACCATTTCTGTATCTGTAAGTATTTCCTAAATCATTATCTTCATAAAAAAACACTTGGCCTGTTACTGCCAAATCAAACATATCATTTCTGAAATTTAAGTTACGAGCGTTACGACCAGGATTTGTAGATAATTTATCATCACCTTCAATACGCAAATAATCCAAAGCTAATTTCACTGAAACTTTAGGGTGAACTCTATAACGAGCAAAACCACCCACATTCCAGCGAGTTTTTGCCATTTTCATGTCAGCAACAAAGTCTCTTCGTGTTTTTTCTTTCCCTCCAATGTCTCCTAAATAATTAGAAACACCAAGCGAAAAACCATAATCCCAAAGCCATTGAGCTTTAGAAACAGTAGTTAAGCATAAAACAAAAATTAAGATAAAAATATTTTTCATTGAACTAATCGTATTAAAGTATACAAAAATAATAAAATCTTTAACTTTACACCAAAAAATATACCATAATGGATACAATTAAACGATTATTTAACATAAAGTACCCCATTGTGCAGGGCGGAATGATTTGGTGCAGTGGTTGGGAATTAGCTGCGGCAGTTTCAAATGCAGGCGGGCTGGGACTTATAGGCTCAGGATCGATGTATCCAGATATTTTAAGAGACCAAATCAAAAAATGTAAACAAGCTACTAACAATCCGTTTGGTGTTAACGTACCTCTACTCTACCCAAATATTGAAGAACATATCAAAATTATCATCGAAGAAGGTGTTAAAATTGTATTTACCTCTGCCGGAAACCCAAAAACATGGACGAACCACTTAAAATCACATGGAATTACGGTGGTTCACGTAGTTTCAAATGTTAAATTTGCTACTAAATGCCAAGAAGCTGGAGTTGATGCTATTGTAGCAGAAGGTTTTGAAGCTGGTGGACATAACGGACGGGAAGAAACAACAACATTAGTTTTAATTCCACAAGTTAAAAAAGCCATTACTATTCCTCTAATTGCAGCTGGTGGAATTGGCTCGGGTAAAGCCATGGCAGCCGCCTTCGCATTAGGAGCAGAAGGGGTTCAAATAGGAAGTCGTTTTGTAACTACACAAGAGTCATCGGCACATATCAATTTTAAAAATGCCGTTGTTGAAGCTAAAGAAGGCGACACCCAATTATCACTAAAACAATTAACCCCCGTTAGATTATTAAAAAATCCTTTTTCTGAAAAAGTGAGCGAATTAGAAAAAAAAGGAGCCAGTGTTGAAGAATTATCTAATTTGTTAGGACGAGGTCGCGCTAAAAAAGGCATGTTTGAAGGTGATTTAATAGAAGGTGAATTAGAAATTGGTCAGGTTTCGGGTGCTATTGATAAAATACAAACGGTTAAAGAAGTGGTGGATGAAATAGTGACAGAATATAATTTGGTTATTAAAAAATTAGAGGGCAGCTACTTATAATTTAATTAAATAAAAATACTTTAACTCTATCGTATCCCCTTTTATAACTTGAATTCCTTGTATTTTAGGATATAATTCCTCCACACTTTGTTTGGGCGATAAAAAATAATCTGCTTTAGAAAAAACGTCAGCATAATTTTTATTTCCTACAAAATAACTATGTCTATCGCACAATAAATTAATGACAAATGGCTTGCCAAAGGCAATTGTTTTTTCAGCCGGAACTAATTCCTTCACTTTTTCCAAATCTTTCAGCGCCTCTGTATTATATGGTCCAATTTGAGCTGACTGATGATTTACTGCCAACCAAATAGTTTTACCATTACTTAATAATATTGCACATAAAGAGCCGACGATAAAAATAGGTTTATGCTTAAAATTTATTTTTTCAATAATTTTATTAAACCCATAAATCATAAAATAAATAAATAAAGGCACAATTGGAATCAAGTATTTGATCGTATCTCCATTGTATGGATAAACCAATAAAAACAATATATAAAACAGAAATGCAAAATGAAGAATATTGACTTTATTTTTTGAAGAATAAATAATACCAGTTATAAACAAAAAAATTACTGAACACTTCATTATAGTATTCATCCAAAAAGGAATTTCTTGCTCAAAAAACAAAGTGATGTAACGCGAATACATACTCACATTATCAAAAAATTGATGGACATTTAATCTGCTAAGTACTACATTTCCATATAATGTTACTTCCTGATTTTTAATAGCGTTTAAGAAAAAATAGTTAATACAAAGCGTTATAATTCCAAATATCCCAAAACATATTGCCAGCTCTTTTAGTTTTTCTTTAAAGTTATTTCCCTTTGAGAGTAACAAATGAA
>SYEI01000364.1 GCA_005800865.1 Bacteroidota bacterium
AAAAATTTTCCAAAGAGCTTTTACGTAGTCGGCTCTTACATTCTTATACTGTAGATAGTAGGCATGCTCCCAAACATCGATTCCGAGAAGAGGGACAAGACCTTGAGCGCTTACAGGATCTTGGTTAGCGCATGTAGCAATTTCTAATCTTTTTTGAGTACGTTTCTTTTTATTTTTAGCCGAAAAAATTGCTCCAGTAACCCCAATAGCAACATTACTAAAGGCATAAACTGCGCCACCTGTTGAAGTAACAGTGCCGTCAGGACCAACAAATGAATTCATGAAAAATAGTGGCAAAATAAAGCCAGTAGTTATTCCTCCGAAAAAATATAAATATTGGCGCCTTTTATATTTTTTTAATTGAGCATACTCTACTAATAATTTAGATTTTTTATCTACATCATTTTCTTTACTAATAAAATTATATAAACCATTTTCCATAATAGCCTTTCCTTTATATGCCAATCTATTTCCAGAAACTTCAATTTCACCACTATTAATCACCGACATCTTCTTATCCATTCTAGAAATTGAATCAATATCACCATTTGCATACTTTATATAGTGTACGTTTTTTTTTGAAACTGTATAAACGGGGCCATCAATATTATCAAATCGATTATATTGTATGTTCTCAAAACCAATTTCCCGCACTTTAGCTACTTGAATTGTTTTATTCAAAAAAGCAATAGTATCTTGCGAATATGAGTTGACAAAAATGCCGATTAATAAAAAACTATAAAGAAATTTCATATGTATTTTAATTATTTTGCTAATTGTTGTATAAAGCCACTGCTTCTGCTTTTAGTTTTAGTATTTGTTTTCTCTGTGACTTACTAAATATTGCAAAGCTGGCGCCGGTTGCTAAAAATGGAATAGCAGGTAACAAAAAATCAGGATTACCCCACGCAGCAGCATAAATCCCAAGTGCTCCTAATGCACCACCGATTCCAAAAAATGGTATACTGGCTATTCCTGTTCCTCTCGCTTTTCGCTGTTTACTATCCACTTTATTAATAAGCAATTTTATCTTATTATATTTTTCGTGATCTGAAGTGTACTTACAAATCGTTAAAAAGTCGTCATTATGTATAGATACATTATTCAAAAATATTCTTCCATCATTATAACTCAATTGTTTATTTACTAGATTAACAATTCTTAAAGAATCACCATTTTGAATTACCTTTTTAATGCGAATACTATCAATTATACCATTCTCATATTTAATGTAAAAAACATCATTCTTATAGCATGTGTAAATGGGACCATTTAGATTTGAATATTTTTGATACTTGATGGTTTCTCTATTAATTTCTTTAACCTTAGCAGAAACACGTTGACCTTTTATAAAACAAATTGTATCTTGAGAATAGCTACTAGATGCCAATCCTATTAATAGTATTATGTAAATAAATAATTTCATTCAAATAAATTTTACAATTTACAAATAATTTCAGCTGCCTTTTCTAAAGTCTCCTCCTTTTTAGCAAAGCAAAACCTCAATAATTGCTGCTGTTCTTGATTCGTATAAAAAACTGATAATGGAATAGAGGCCAATCCTTTTTCCTTAGTTAATCTTATCGCTAAATCAGTGTCTTTTTCATCGGTAATGTTCTTATAATTCAATAACTGAAAATAGGTTCCAGTGCATGGCTCCATCACAAAACGAGATCCCGAAACGAGTTTTCGAAAATAATCTCTTTTTGCTTGATAAAATTGGTGCAAGCCTTTATACGTTGATTCATCTTTTAAATAATCGGCTAAAGCCAATTGAAAAGGATGATTGACACAAAACACTAAAAACTGATGCACTTTTCTAAATTCCAGCATTAATTCTTTAGGCGCTGCCACGTAACCAATTTTCCAGCCGGTGGCATGAATGGTTTTTCCGAAAGAAGAAACGATAATAGATTGTGCGGCTAAGTCTTTAAAACGCGCTACACTTTGGTGAGGCTTTCCATCAAATACCATGTGTTCGTATACTTCATCACTTACCACAATGATATTTTTACCGGCTACTAGTTTTTGCAATTCTAACAAATCATTTTCGGAAAGTGTTGTTCCACTAGGGTTGTGGGGTGAATTAATGATAATCATTTTAGTTTTATCAGTAATAGTATTTCGTACCGTGTTCCAATTAATCGTAAAATTTGGGTACTCTAAGTGAATAGATTTTACAACACCACCATGCACATCAATAGCTGGAATATAACAATCATACGCAGGCTCAAATACAATCACTTCATCTCCTTTATTAATAAAAGCAGCAATACTAGTATAAATACCTTGCGTTGCTCCAGCCGTAATGGTAATTTCTGTATCAGGATGATAAACAGCGCCATAACAATTTTGCAATAATTCGCTTATAACCTCTCTTAAAGGCTGCGCCCCAGTCATAGGTGCATACTGGTTAAAGCCAGCAGTTAAGTGTTTTTGGGCTAATTCCAATAATTTAGGATGGCAACCAAAATCTGGGAAGCCCTGAGAAAGGTTAATGGCATTATATTCTTTAGCCAAACCACTCATAACCGTGAAGATGGTAGTGCCAATATTTGGTAATTTTGAATTTATCTGCATATTTTTTTGTAATAATTAGACTAAGTTGCTAAAAAAATCTTATTTTTGCTACCCGTTCTTGGATTTTCATTAAAATAATAAAACCAATAACAAATTGGTCCTGTGGCCGAGTGGTTAGGCTCAGCTCTGCAAAAGCTGCTACTCCAGTTCGAACCTGGACGGGACCTCTAAAAAACCTCCAAGAAATTGGGGGTTTTTTGTTTTTAAACCCCGTCTATTATTTATACATTAGTGTATGCCATTAATTAACCACCTTTCTTCAATCATTACAGTTTCACCAAATTTAGCTGAAGAGCTAAAGAAGGTAACTATTAAAAAAACGGTTGCAAAAGGCGATGTGATTGTTAATTGCTACGACCGTTGTGATAGCATTTATTTTATTGAAAAAGGATTAGTGCGTGGATATTATTTTAATGAAGATAAAGAAATTACCAATTGGTTTGCACAAGAAGAAGAATTTGCAACTTCGTTTTATGCTTTTATCACCAAAAAAACAACCAACGAAACTATTCAGGCATTAGAAGATTGTTCCTTAATTGAAATTCCATTTTCTGTTTTACAAAATCTATATACCAACTTTCATGAAACAGAAAGGTTAGGCAGAATCATCACCGAAAACTATTACATAAAATTAGAAGAACGTATTTTAAGTTTACAATTTAAAACAGCAAAAGAACGTTATCAAAAATTCGCCGTATCAAAACCTAGCTTATTGCAAAGAGCTTCATTAGGGCAGATTGCTTCTTACTTGGGCATCACGCAAGAAACCCTGAGCCGAATAAGAGCCGAAAACTAAAAATTAGTTAAAAATTTATTTTTTGACAATTGTCAAAAAGTCCCTCCTCTACTCTCTCTACTTTTGATCTCATAATTTTAAAACTAAATTTATGAATAAAAAACCATCAAATGCTTTTATAGGTGCCTCATGGGTTGCCTTATTAGCGGGAGCAGTATCTTACAATATCGGATTATGGAATGCCGACATGATGCTAAATGAAAAAGGCTATTATTTTGCAGTATTAATGTATGGATTATTTTCAGCCGTTTCACTTCAAAAAGCGGTGCGAGACGAACTCGAAGGAATTCCTGTAACTTCCATTTATTACGGCATAAGCTGGTTCTCTACTATCCTTTCTATTTTATTATTAGTAATTGGATTATGGAATGCTGATTTAATGCGAAGCGAAAAAGGTTTTTACGGCATGTCGTTTACCTTAAGTTTGTTTGCTGCTGTTGCGGTGCAAAAAAATATACGCGATAGTTCTTCCGCAAAAAAACAAAATAACCTACGCGAAGAAAAAACAGAGTTTAATGAATCGTTGTAATTAAAAGTCTAAAAACATGCTAGCAACCACACAATCAAAAAACAGGTTATTGTTAGGTATTACCATTATTGGAATGAGTGCGCTTTTTTTTATCAAGCTAATTGCTCAAAATCCAAGTTACCATATATTTTCCGACCAAAGAACCATTCTATCATTAGAACATTTTTGGAACATACTTTCTAATATTCCTTTTTTTGTAGTTGGTTTGCTTGGCATGTTTTTTATTATTAAAAAATATAATGTGATAAATCTTAACCTCAATAGTTTTGTTTTTTATTTAGGTATATTTTTAACAGCCATTGGCTCCATGTATTATCATCACCAGCCGTGCAATCAAACATTGGTTTGGGACAGACTGCCAATGACTATTTCTTTTATGGCTTTTTTCTCCCTTATTATCGGAAACTATATTTGTATGACAACAGGGAAACGAATGTTATTCCCTCTATTATTACTAGGAATTATTTCTATCATTTATTGGCAAATGACAAAAAGCAAAGGTCATGAGGATTTACGATTTTATGTGCTCATCCAATTTTTACCGATTATTCTAATTCCAATTGTTTTAATACTATTCAAAAACCACAATCCACTTACTAAAACCTATTGGCATATTTTAATGGTTTACATTATTGCAAAAGTATGTGAAGCAAATGATGAATCGATTTTTAAATATATACATATTATAAGCGGCCATACATTAAAGCATTTCATAGCATCATTAGCTCCCTTGCTATTTTTAGCAAAGCAATATAAAATGTATCAAAATAAAATTGATAATAATTTATTTTCTACTTGAAGCAATTAGTTCTGCCTTTTTACGCTTGGCCTCTTCTAGCTTTTGTATTTCAGCCAAATGAAGTTCATTAATATCATCCTTGTAAAGTTTATGTGCTTTCCAAATTGGAGGATTGTTAGCGCAGCAGTCTAAAGACATATATAAAGGAGACTGCATAAATGAATATAAAGGCGAATACCATCTGTAACCAACACCAATTGAATCAGTAGCGTTTTTTACAGCATGCCAATAAAAGGGTGGGTTCCACAAAATATCTCCTGGCATTAAACTTACAGAATATCCATCCATATATTTGTACAAATCGTATGGAGAATTATAATTTGGTTCAAAAGGATTAAAAGGCCCTGAAGCAATTTTTCCTGGAGCGCGTCTATAAATATTTTCTACTGGATCTGGATCTATAATAGGTGTGTAATATTGCGAATACAATACCCAATCTTTTTGACCACAAACTTGCACAAATAAATTAGGTGGATTAGCGCAATGTAATGCCGAGTAAGTTCCTTGTCCGCCAATAAACACCTGAAAGGCATCAAACCAAACAGGAGGTGTGTTTCTTTCCTTCAGCCATTGATAATCAAAATCTTCTAAATGTTCGGGGTGCCTTTTAAGCAAGGGATAAAATCGATAATATTTACTTCCACCACTTCTAATATTATCAATTACTTCTCCCAAAGTAATGTGCTCATATTTTACGTCAGAAGTGTTTTGATCTACTAAAACTATTTCATCAGTACCATGCAAATCTTTAAAATATTGCATACTCCATTTTTTTACACAAGGCCAATCTTTTGCTGCACCATCTAAAACAACAGGAATTCCTTTTTTCACGTAATGCTCTTTGAATTCTTTTAGACTCAAATCTTTTCTTCTTTCGATGGGCATAATTCTACCTAAGCCATGTTTAGGCATTGTTTCGTGCAGCTTATTATAAAATGAAGTTCTATTTTTAAAAAAGGTTTTTCTGCCAAAAAAATGATCAAACCATTGATATGTTCCATATTGGAGTCTTTGTCCAAATGAAATATTTTTTAAAAAGTCTCCTTCCTCCCTTGTCATAATGATTTTAAATTTACAAAAAATTGTAAATATAAAAAGCGTTTTTAATTCGTATTCGCTCAAAAGAAAAAATCTGTTTCTACACTTTCGCAAACCTTAACAAAAGCATTAAAAATTAATTTCATAGTGCAGTAATAAAGAATAAATTTGTTTTCGATGGCAAAACCCTATTGGAAATATATACTACTATTTTTCATAAAGATTTCTCTATATGCTCAAAATCCAGTTGCTTTTCAAATAACGTCGGAAGAAGGTTTGCCTAATCAAACAATTTATAGCATTATACAAGATGATAGAGGATTTATTTGGTTAGGAACTGATGCTGGATTATATAAATATGACGGCATACGTTATTATGAATACAAGCATCCTTTGCAAAAATCACGTTCATTAACTGGACTCGAAAAGGCGACAGATGGTAAAATATACATGTATAATTTTAATGGTCAGATTTTTTATATTGAAAACGACTCTTTAAAATTATTGACTGCTTGGGATAAAGGATCGGTTTCAAACATCTGTATTGACAAAAACAGTAATCTATGGGTGAGCTATAGCAAAGGCATTACCTCACTATCAAATAAAACTAATAAATGGTCATATTTTGCAACTACCCCTAAATATCCAACAGGTAATTTCACGCATTCATGTTATATTGATAAAGACAATGTATTTTGGTGTATTGGACCAAAAGGTCTAATTCAAATAGACAATGGGGTTGAAAAGTGTTACCCTTTAAGTTGGTCTGAGGGCAAAGCATCTGGAGACTATCAACTTACCTATTATAATAAACAAAAATTTATATTCAGTAGAGTTGACGGTGAAATATTTAGATTAATGGATGGAAATATAAAGCCTTTTTATTCAAATAATTTAAATCCTATTCTTAAAGATAAAAAAATAACTAGAGTAGAAGAAGATAATCAAGACCGTATTTGGATATACACTTATAGTGGAATTATAATTTATGACATTAAACATGACACTAGTGAATTGTTGTATGAAGACAAATCTTTTTCTTGCGGAATACAAGATAACGAGAATTCTTATTGGTTCAGCACACTTCATGATGGCTTACTCAGAATTCCTGAATTATCAAATAAATTATGGATTATAAAAGATGATGCAAATGGGACTGCAAAGATTAATAAAATAGTGCGCGCTAAATCTTCAGTGTTTTTTGCTTCAGTTAATGGTAAAATTGGGGAACTAAAATTACATGATAACACCATAAAAACAATCTCGCTTGATACTAAATCAGATATTCAATCATTTACTTTAGCAGAAGACAGTCAATCAGTTTTGTTTGGAATTCAAGTGAGTGTTTTTAATTTCAAGCAAAATAAAACAAAAATCATAAGTGAAAAACTTCCTCCTGCTAAAGATGTTTTACAAATAGGGAATAATTATATTGTTGCAAGTTCAAAAGGCACTTTTTGGTATTGTCCTGACGAGAATTCAAAAACGGAGGTTTTAAATGAAAAATGGGCAAGATCTATTGCTTACAATAAAATTACAAATCGTTTATGGGTAGCTACTAATAGTGGTATTGATGTTTATCAATTTAAAAATAATCATTGGATATATATTACAACGTTGCTTGATGGCATTCAAATTATTTCACTATCTTATAAAAGTAAATTACATGCTTTAGCATTTAACGGAAATGTTTATGAAATAGAAAACAACAGAATTCCTCATATCCTCACAACTTTAAATCAAAATACAACTAGCTATCAATTAAAAGAAAATGATTCCTGTTTATTTGCGGCAACTAATAAAGGGCTTTGGATATATAATTTAAAAAATAAAGAATGGCAACTTAAAAATAGATTATCTGGTTTAGCATCAAATACTATAGATGGTTTAGACATTGATTCTGAATATATATGGTTGGCAACTTCAAAAGGTATTCAGCAAATACCATTACATACAAATAACAAAATTACGTCTTCAAAAATATATTTAAAAAACATTTCGGTCAATAACTCCATTGTTAATTATAAAAAGCCATTAAATCTAAACTATAAAGATGAGCTAAAAATAGAATTGAATGCAGTTGCATTAAGCTCCGAAAATCACTTTCAATATGCTTATCGATTAGACACTATCAACTCTTGGATATTTTTGCCAGCAGAAATAAATCAAATTGAATTGCCCGTTCTCAGTTCTGGCCCCTTTAATTTAGAAATAAAATTAGTAGATCATTTAGGAAAAGATTCCATTAATTCTGTACTAATTAATGGAACAGTAAACCCTCCGTTTTGGCAAAGGTGGTGGTTTTATCTTATGATTGGGATTACCTGTATATTACTTGCGCTTATTATTTTTAAGCAACGCGTAAAAGTTATTCATAAAAAACAATTAAAAGAATTAGAACGTATTAATCTCGAACATCAATTAAAACTATCACAAGAAACTGCATTAAGAGCTCAGATGAATCCGCATTTTATATTTAATGTATTAAATTCTATAAAAAGTTATATCTATGATAACGACAAAAAAAAAGCGGCAAGTTATCTTCAACGATTTTCTGATTTGGTGCGTAAAATATTAGAACAAAGCTCCATGTCGTGGGTAAAATTAGATGAAGAAATAGAACTATTAAAATTATATATCGAACTAGAGTCGATGCTGTTTATTGATGAGTTTCAGTATTCTATTCAAATAAATGACAATATCGATACTAGCCACACCGCTCTACCATCCCTTATTTTACAACCCTTTATAGAAAACGCCTTTAAACATGGGTTAAGGCATAAACTTGGAGAAAAGAAGCTCGATCTACTTTTTGCGATGGATACTACAAACACTGTTTTAAATGTGACGATAACCGACAACGGCGTTGGACGAAGTCAATCGAAAATAATTAATGATAGCAATACTAAAAAACATCAATCTTTTTCAACGGATGCCATTAATAAAGTTACTGTTTTAAATCAAAATCAACCTGGTATTATTGCCATCAATTATTTAGATTTATACAACAACAATCATGAAAGTATTGGCACTTCGGTAGTAATTAAAATTAAATCAAATGACTAAACTTAAAGCGATAATCATCGACGATTCGCCTCAGGCTCGAAAATTACTTTTAATGATGTTAGAGGAACATTCAAATGACTTAGAAGTAATTGGTGAAGCTGAGCAAGCCACGCAGGGTTTAGACTTGATAAAGCAGCATCATCCGGATGTGGTGTTTTTAGATATTGAAATGCCCGGAAAATCGGGCATACAATTAGCTGAACAATTACTAATTGAGAAAATAAATCCAGCAATTGTTTTTACAACAGCGTATAACGATTATGCTTTAAAGGCATTTCGATTAAGTGCAATTGATTATTTATTAAAACCAATCAATGAAAATCATTTAGAAGAAGCCATTGAGAAAATAAAAAAATTACATCCGAAAGCGGAAGAAGAAAAAAAATTAAAAACTTTTATAGATAATTACGACGATCAACTTCCTAAAACACTGAGCATTCCTTCGGCCTCAGGATATATTTTTATTAAGATTAATGAGATACAATATATAAAAGCAGATGGATCATACACTCACATTTATTCTTCATCAGAAAAAGCAATTACGGTTTCTAAAAATTTAAAATATTTTGAAACAGCACTTGAAGGGTATTCTCAATTTGTGAGAGTTCACCGCAGTTATTTGATTAATATTTTTCAGATGAAAAAATTTGACAAACAAAATCGTGGCGAAATTGTGATGAATGATGGTGTTTTAATAGATTTAGCTAGAGAAAAGCGGGAGGACTTTTTTAATGCCGTAGAAAAATTTATGCTTTAATTTTTTAATTTAATCTTATTTGTTTTCTAAAATCATTTTAATTACAGTGATTTTTTGGCATTTATCGATTTAGATAATTTTTATGTGGTGTAAATGAGTTTTCTTTTTTAAGAGCCACAAACTCAAACGCGTCATTCACAAAACGCTTTTTTTTAGCCTACAGTTATATTTTAGATTTGTGTAAAATTATAAAATCTAAAAAAATGATCAAAAAATTACTTTTAGTAGCGGCCATATTAGGATGTATACAAACAAAAACGAAAGCACAAGCGGGGGCAGCATTAAGTTTTGATGGCACTAATGATTACATTACTATACCAGCCGTATATTCAAATGAATACACGATTGAGGCTTGGGTTAAATTAAATTCACTAGCCAATAGAAACATTATAGCAGGAACAAACTCATCAGGCCCTTCTCTTTTTTTATCTAATTGTTTACGTGTAAATTCTGCCGGTTTATTCGAGCATTATACTTATGATGGTGCTGCCAAAACTTTACAAAGCTCCGTGACGATAACTGCTGGAACTTGGTATCATGTTGCAATTAGTGCCAAAAGCAACGGTGTTATGAAAATAGTAGTAAATGGAAACGAAACCATCTCAACATTTTCAGTTGGTACGCTTTGGACCGGCTTAACATCTTTTAGATTAGGGCAAAATACGTTAGGTAATTTTAATTATTTTAATGGAAGTATGGATGAGTTTAGAGTATGGAACCGCCAATTGTGTATAGACGAGATTTTAAATAATAAAGACGGTGAAATATTAACTACTGCGCCTGGTCTTACTACTAATATGCATTTTAATCAAGGTTTATCTGGTGGCGGTAACTCAACTGTGACTTCGGCCCTTGATGATTCAGGCTTTAATCGAAATGGAACATTAACTAATTTTACATTGTCAGGTACTGCTTCCAACTGGGTTGCCCCTGGTGCAGTTACTTCAGGAGTTGCTGTTACTTCTTTTGCTTTGCCTACAGTTAGTGTCACCCCATCAGCTACACTCGTTTGTGGTGGAGCTCAAAATACATTTACAGCAAGTGGTGCGTTTAATTATAGTTGGTCAAGTTCATTTCCCGGTCAAACAAACACTGCAACCAATATTTACACAATCACAACTGCTAATGTCCCTGGTAATTGGAATGTACAAGTATTTGGAACTGATGTAAACGGTTGTTATGCTCCTGCGCAGGTTGTTACCTTTAGCACGGTAAACACCCCGGTTTTATCAAACGATTTGGGATACTTTTGCTCAGGTAGTAGTTATACTATTTCTCCTACAGTAGCTATCGGTGGTCCGATAACTTCCTATACTTATAGCACAGGTTCAAGTGTTTTTTCACCAACAAGCACTACAACGTACACGGTAATTGGTGCTAATGCTTTAGGTTGCGTGTCGGGTGTGGCAACAGGTACGGTTGAGGTTTGTGGTGCAAGTGGAAGTTCATTAAACATGAATGGAACAGATGATGTATTAAATACTGGTATATTATATAGTGATTTTACAAACAGCTGGACCTTTGAATGTTGGGCAAAAAGTCCAAGTACTCCAACTAGTGGCAAATTTAATGGTCCAATGTATGGCGCAAACATGGGTATTGTTTGGGACCATAATACTCTTATTTATAGAGGAAGCGCAACAGTACAAGATGCTTCAAATAATTTTTATGGTGCTTCATTCGGCTCTTTATTAGCAAATACTTGGTATCACTTAGCAGCAACGTATGATGGGACGGTTTTAAAAGCCTATAAAAATGGTGTATTAACTTCATCTGTAACTACTTTGGGCGGGTTGTCCGCAGCTTCAGGCGGTTTGACTTTTGGTAAACATCCAACCCTTAGCCAATTTTGGGACGGAACAATAGATGATGCTAGAGTTTGGACAGTTGCTAGAACTTGTAATGAGATTAATCAAAATATGAATATAGAATTAACAGGAAACCAAATAGGATTAAAAGCGTATTATAAATTTAATGAAGGAACTCCTACGGCTAATAATACAAGTATTACCTCAACATCTGATGCTTCTGGAAATAATTACAATTGTTCTTTAGCAGGATTTACAAGAAATGGAGCAACTTCCAATTATCTGGTTGGTGCCCCATTTAATAACACATTAAATCCATTATGTTTAACAACTGGTATTAATGAAATAAATACAACAAATCCATTTATAATTTATCCAAACCCAACTTCAACTATTTTAAACATTGAAGTAAAAGAACAAGCACAAATTTCTATTGTAAATGTTTTAGGCGATGTTGTTTTAACACAAACAATTAATGGTTTAAGTAAAATTGATGTGAGCAGCTTAAAATCAGGCGTTTATTTTATTCAAGATTCAAAATCTGGTAAAGCCATTAAGTTTATTAAAGAGTAGTTTTTATTTTTAAACAATAGAGAGCGCTTGTCGGAATTTTTTCGGCAAGCGTTTTTGTTTTTAATACAATCCTAAAATTGTAAAGGTGAAATCTGATTTTTATAGTTTATATTTATGACAATTATCATATACAAGGCATTAATACCTTATTAAATTTGATTGGAGTAATTCGCTTAACCCATTAATATTAAAGCCATGAATAAAATTTTAGTTCCTTGCGACTTTTCAGATACATCAAAAAACGCATTAAACTATGCGATTGAATTTGCTAAGAATTTATCGGCCGATGTACTATTACTACATGTAGCTCAACTACCTGTTATGAATTCAGAATTTGGTTTAACCAGTTATTCTATCCCTAACAATAATGCTGATAACAAAGCATTATTAGAAGAATTAGCTGCAAAAATAAAACAGGAACATTCCACCATTACTAACATTACGTGTTATGCAGAAATTGGCAATGCTAACGATGTAATTGTAGAATACAGTAAAAATTACGACATCACTTTTACAGTGATGGGCATTAGTGGGCACGGCAATAAATTAATGAAAGTCTTTTTAGGAAGTACTGCCGTAAATGTTTCTAAAGAAACAACGACACCTTTAATTATTGTGCCACCAGATGCGAGCTACAAAAAAATTGAAAATATCGCTTTTGCTTGCGACTACGACGAACATATTGAAAAAAACACCTCTCTATTACAAGTAAAAGCACTAAACAGTATTTTAGGCGCTACATTAAATGTATTGCATGTCGTTCCCGAAAATCACAATTTAAATTTTAAAGAATCACACATTGATTCATTTGTGGAACATTCTTTAGAAACTGCTACACATAAAACATTTATCATAACTGATAATGATGTAAGCGAAGGTTTATTAGAATTTGTGGAATACCACGATATTGATGCCATCATTATTGAACCAAAAAAACATTCTTTTTTTCACAATCTATTTTTCCCGAGCATCACAAATGAAGTAGCATTTAATAGCCCCGTGCCAGTAATAACAATACACGGCTAATCGTTAAAGCCTTTTCCATATGTTAGTCGTTTCCACAACCACTCCAAAGGTCCCATTTTAAAGAAGCGAAGATAAATAGTGGAATATGTAATTTGGATAATCCATATACATACAACAAAAAGTAACAACCCTTTGGTATCATATTCTCCATAATGATTTAATCCAAAACCAAAAAAGTACAAGGAACATAAAATAGTCTGCATGATATAATTAGTTAATGCCATGCGGCCAACATTAGCAAACAAAGCTAAAAATGATTTTAACCAATTCACTCTGCATAATAGTAATATAGCAGAGGCATAACTCACCGTTAAAACTATTCGTCCTACACCACCAACATGATTGATACTAAAAATTCTAGTTTCCAAGGCGTGTATTAATTCAGATTGTGTATAAACCATATTTAATGCTGACATACCACATAATATAATTCCAATAGGAATTCCTATAAATACAAGTCCTCTGTAAACGTTAACATGAATTCTTCCTTGAAAAAATCCAAATTTAAACAAGGCCATTCCTAATAAAATAGTTGCAAATGATTCCCACATCGCCATAAAAAACTCTTGAGTATGATAGGGCACTAACTCTTCTGCATTTTTTAAAAACAGATTAGAATAATCTGATTTCATTTTAATTTCTCTTTCATAAATACTTTCAGTAACGTTATGAATATGATTTTTGGAAAACGGTAAAAAACCACCTAATGTTTCTTTAAAACCATCATAAGCTGTCCTCTGCTCTTCACTAATTACTTTGTTTTCATTCAATAATTTTTCAGCTGCTTTATATTCTAAGTATGTATCTTTCCGATCTAAAAAGGGACTGCCGCTAACATATATGGTAACCGATAAAATTAGTAATGACATAAACAACAAATTACGAGGTTTCATCGTACGAAATGCAAATGCAAAAATACCACACATGGCATATTCATATAGCACATCTCCACCCCACAGCAATACATAAGCATCTACCAAGCCAAAAAACAACAACCATGTCATTCGCTTAAAATACAAATCTGCAACTTGTAAAGAGTTATCATTTTTATTTTCGATAAACAGCATCAAGCCTGCTCCAAACAATAAGGTAAACAAGCCTCGCATTTTGCCATCAAATAATATCATACTGGTTTTAAAAATAATACCATTGGCAGTTGCTTCACCTTTTAACGCATCATGCCAAAACAGAAAAAATTCGTGTGTAGAAAAACCTGGAATATTCATTAATAAAATGCCCAACACGGCAACGCCACGCATCACATCCATAGCTTGAATTCTGTTGTTTAAATTAACGGCGGTGATTATTGACATAAGAATGCTTTATTAAATAAAACGTAAGTTATAAATAAAAATTGTTCAACGATTAAAAGATGTGACATTTGACTAAACTTGAAAAAACATCTATTTTTACAATCCAACCATGGATCTATTCTCCGAAAATCAAATTACCAACTTATTACCTTACGACGGAACCGTATTTTATTACGGTACGGTAATGACGCAAGCAGAAGCTAATCATTATTTTAATGAATTGTTTAATAGTATTGAATGGAAAAATGATGAAGCTATTGTTTTCGGGAAACATATTTTAACCAATCGTAAAGTAGCTTGGTATGGCGATAAGGATTTTGATTATACCTATTCCAACACTACCAAAAAAGCCCTGCCTTGGACCAAAGAATTACTGGCGCTTAAACAACTGACAGAAGAAAAAACGGAAACTACTTACAATTCCTGCTTATTAAACTTATACCATGATGGTAATGAAGGCATGGCTTGGCATAGTGATAGCGAAAAAATGTTACAAAAAAATGGAGCTATTGCATCGTTTACCTTTGGTGCCGAACGAAAATTTGCCTTTAAACATAAAGCTACAAAAGATGGTACTTCCCTAATTTTAGAACATGGTAGCTTACTTGTAATGAAAGACGAAACTCAAACTCATTGGCTGCATCGCCTGCCGCCAACAACAACTATTAAGCGTCCTCGCATCAATCTGACTTTTAGAACAATTATGGCATAAATTTAATGCCTCCCTCGAAGAGACAAAACCTATGATGTATACCCTTTAAGGACTGTCAGTTCGAGCATAGTCGAGAACTCGTCCTCTAAAATTCTCGTTTCTAATCACAAATTATATTACTAAATATTTCAGAGAAAACTACCATTTTTATACAGATTTCATTATATTCGTATCTGTGCTTAACGGAAACGATATACAACAAGATGCAACTTTGAAAATTCAACAGTTAACTCATCAATCTATTGAGTTGTGTAGGAACAATCCCGTTGAAGGTATTAAACAAGCCGAAGAAATTATTGCGCTAGCCATCTCCATTCAATCTGATTTGGATATTGCCGTTGGCAAGGCTTGCAAGGGCTCTTGTTTAGTTTGGTTAGGGCATTACGACACTGCCTTACAAGCCTTATTTGAAGCGCTACCTCAACTTCAAGAAATAGGAAATAAAAAAATAGAAGCACATGCACGTTATCATGTATTTTGTAGCTACTACTTTTTAGCAGATTATGATAACGCTCTAAAATATGCGCACGAAATGTTACACCGTGCTGCGCAAAACGAAGATTTACTATCTCAGGCAAATGCCTATAACGCTATAGGTACTATTTGTTATACAACTGGCGAAAATCAAAAAGCATTAGATGCCCTTTTAAATGGCTTAACAATAGCTAATTCTTTAAATGACAAACATTTACTAGCACGTATTTTAGACGGTATTGGCACCGCACACTTTAACCTAAAGGATATTGAAAAATCAATTGAGTTTAAAAAGAAAGCTTTAGAGGTTTCTCGTTCCATTGGTTTAAAACAAATTGAATCGTATGCCATTGATGGCTTAGCAAAATTATATTTAGATGCAAACGATTTAAGTAATGCCGAAAAATATTTGCACGAGTGTTTAGCCATACGTCAGGAATTGGATTTTAAATCGGGTATTGCCGAAAGTAATTTTCAGTTAGGTGATTTGTATTTAAAAATGAATCGCTTAGATTATGCTTTATCACATTTAAACAACGCATTAAAAATTGGAATAGAAACCAATACAAATGAAGTAGTTTACAAAACACATAAATCGCTTTACAAACTCTACGAAAAACAAAACAACAACACTAAATTTATTGAACACTTTAAAAGTTATTATACATTAAAAGAAGAGTTTTTTAGTGAAAAAAATAAACAGAAACTAAAAGGTGTTGAAATGCAAGCCAGCATTTCGCAAATGGAAAAAGAAAAAGAATTGCTTAGCGAAAAAAACAAGCAATTAGAATCTCTTTCGAACGACTTAGTGATTTTAAGTGATTTAGGAAAAACCATAACCTCTTTACTTTCTATTGAAGCAGTTAACAAAACTGCTTACGACATTATCAATAATATGATGGATGCCCATGGTTTTGGGATTGGTATTGTATCTGATAATAAAACAATATTAAATTTCCCTGGCTACATAGAAAAGGATGTTGTACTTAGCTCTTCAGGCTACGACATAACTGATGAAAATAGATTAGCGAGCGTTTGTTTTAATAAAGAGTTAGAAATTGTAATCAATGATTATGAATTAGAGGCAGGTAAATTTATTCAGAAACGACTACAACCCGTTGTTGGAGAATCTGTTCAATCTATCATTTATCTTCCACTAAAATTAGGTGAAAAAAAATTAGGCGTTTTAACCGTACAAAGTTTTAACAAAAATGCTTTTGACGATTACAAAGTTAACCTAGTAAAAAACTTAGCCGTGTATTGTGCTATTGCCATTGAAAATGCCACGCTATATAAAAAACTAGAGGAACGTGTAGAAGAACGCACAAAAGAACTTATTACAGCCCAAGAAACCACACGTATGCTAAGCGTGATTGGTAAAGAAATTATTTCAACAACCGACTTTGATTCGATTTTTCACACCTTGCACCAAAAGGTAGGGCAGTTAATGAACGCCGATTGTTTTAGTGTGAGAGTGTATCAAAAAGATAGACATGAAATAGAATATAAATATTCGATGGAGAAAGGAAAATTAAAAACTCCTTTATCTGTATCGATGAACGATATCGATAATTATTCGGTATGGTGTGTGACTCATAATAAAGAAATTTTTATTAATGATAACCTCAACGAATATCATAAATACACAAAAAAAATAGTAGTCCCTTCTGGGGAAATGCCAAATTCATTATTGTTTTGCCCTTTAACTATTGGTGATAAAGTAACAGGAGTTATCACCGTGCAGAGTTTTGAAAAGAATGCCTATTTGCCATTTCACATGGATGTATTAAAAACATTAGGCACCTACACGGCTATTGCGTTAGAAAATGCAAACCTTGTTGAAACACTTGAAGAAAAGGTAAACGAACGCACTTCTGAAGTTGTTGAACAAAAAGAACAACTCGAAAAAAGTTTTAGAAACAGTAAATTATTAAGTGAAATTGGAAAAGAAATTTCTGCTACATTATCCGTTGATGAAATTATTTCTACTGTTTACACACAAATAAATACCTTGATGGATGCTACCATTTTTGGAATTGGTATTCATCGTCCCGAAAGCAACGATTTATATTTTTCTGGCTCTATGGAAAAAGGAGAAAAACTAAACTCGTTTGTGTTCGATTTAAAAGATGAGAAAACAGCAACCGTATGTTTTTTACAATGTAAGGAGTTTGTAATTAATGATTGGGAAAACGAATACAAACAATACATTCAAAAAGCCTACAAGCCAGTAGCAGGAGAAGCTCCAGAATCGCTAATTTACATGCCTCTCCTTTCAAAAGGAAAAGCAATTGGCGTAATTACAGTTCAAAGTTTTGCTAAACATGTTTATAACGATCATCACTTAGATTTATTAAGAAGCTTATCAGTTTATGTTGGTGGCGCCATTGAAAATGCCAACTTATACAAAGGTTTAGAAGAAAGAGTAGTTGAAAGAACCAAAGAAGTAATGCTTCAAAAAGAACAAATTGAAAAATCGCACGAAAACACACGCTTACTTAGTAAAATTGGTCAACATATTATTTCAAATATAAACTTTGATGCCATCTTTGGAGAACTGCATGAAAACATAAGTAAGCTAATGAATGCGGATTGTTTTGGCGTGCGAATCTATCACCCAAAATTAAATCAAATTGAGTACCGTTACGAAATGGAAAATGGAGAATCCTTTGAACCAATTAGTGTTTCGATGGATAACGACGATAACTACTCTGTATGGTGCGTAAAAAATAAAAAAGAAATTTTCATCAATGATAACCTCAACGAATACCATAAATACACAAAAAAAATAGTAGTGCCTACTGGCGATATGCCTAACTCTCTGTTATTTTGTCCGATGATGATTGGCGAACGTGTGGTTGGTGTAATTACTGTTCAAAGTTTTGAAAAAAACGCTTATGTGCCTTTGCATATGGATGTTTTAAAAACCTTAGGTACATACACAGCTATTGCTTTAGAAAACGCGAACTTAGTTGAAAACCTAGAGGAGAAGGTAGAAGAACGAACTAAAGAGGTTGTAAAACAAAAAGAAATTATTGAAGAAACCAATAAGCATATTACTGATAGTATTAAATATGCTAAGCGAATTCAGGAAGCATTTTTACCTACCGAAAGTATGGTGAATGCGTTTTTAAAAAGTGCTTTTGTATTATACAAACCAAAAGATATTGTGAGTGGCGATTTTTATTGGATTGAGAAAAAAGACAATAAAGTGCTTTTTGCAGTAGTTGATTGTACTGGACATGGCGTGCCTGGTGCCTTTATGAGTATTATTGGATTTAATGCTATAAATCAAATTGTAAACGAATACAACTACACTAAGCCATCTGAAATTTTAACGCAATTAAATAAAAGTATCAGTACAACCCTAAGTCAAAAAGTTGAAGACTCTAAAATACGCGATGGTATGGATGTGGCTTTATGTTCATTAGACTTAGATAATTTGACCTTAGAATTTTCTGGGGCATTTAGTCCTTTATTTATTTTACGTGATGGCGAAGTTTTAAAAACAAAAGGCGACAAACATCCTATTGGAAATTTTGTGGGCGCCGAAGATTTTGAATTTACGAATCACGAAATACAATTAATGCAAGGCGATAAATTGTATATTTTCTCTGATGGCTTTGTGGATCAGTTTGGGGGCGCTGGCGGTAAAAAATTAAAGTATAATGCTTTCCGTAATTTGTTAACTGAGAATCATCAAAAAACAATGCTCGATCAAAAAACTGCCATTAACGATTTTTTTGAAACATGGCGTGCAGGCTACGAGCAAATTGATGATGTGTGTATGATTGGAGTTTCCATTTAAACCGCATCATTAATTTAGACATAGACTTACCTGCATTTATAACCGGGTACTTGTGTTTTGTTCTGGAAATATTTAAAATTTAATGTTTCTATATGATTAAATTTTCGTTCCTTGTAAACATTATTGCTTTCCATCTGTCCTTTATTGTGTCCCTATTAAAAACTGCTCTCTAAATTACATCCAAGATTTTTGAAAAATTTATACACTTCTGACTTAACTAAATCAACCTATGATGCAATTATAATTGGATCAGGCGTAGGTGGATTAACTACAGCGGTGTGTTTAGCAAAGTCAGGTAAAAAAGTATTAGTCCTCGAAAAGCATTATGCCATTGGTGGTTTTACACACACCTTTAAACGTAAAAAATTTGAATGGGATGTTGGTGCACATTATATTGGTCAAGTAAATAATCCAACCTCACTCATTCGTAAAGCCTTTGATTATATTACCAATAGCAAATTGCAGTGGGAAGATATGGGCGATATTTATGACCAAGCCATTATCGAAGGTGAGACATACAACTTTAAAAAAGGGTTGCAAAATCAAATCAATCAAATGATTGCGTATTTTCCTAATGATGAAAAAGCCATTAGAGAATACTACGCTCTAGTAAATAAAGTAAGCGGACACGCCTCTGTATTTTTTTCAGAAAAATCAATGCCTAACTGGTTAAGTAAATTAATTGGACATCAGCTGCGGAAAAACTTTTTAAAATATTCAAAACAAACCACTCACGAAGTATTAAGTAGCTTAACAAAAAACGAAAAACTAATTTCGGTGTTATGTGCTCAATGTGGTAATTATGGCTTAACTCCTAAGCAAAGTAGTTTTGGTGTTCATGCTTTGGTTGTTACTCATTACATCGAAGGGGCAGCTTATCCAGTTGGCGGGGCAGCAAACATCCATAAAAGTATGGAAGACGTGATTGAAAAACATGGCGGCATGATTGCTATTAAAGCTGATGTTAAGCATATTATTATTAAAGACAATACGGCCATTGGCGTTCTCATGCAAAATGGCGATATGTTATATGCTAAAAATATCATCAGCAATGCCGGCGCTCATAATACATTCAATAAATTAATCTTACCAGAATTACAAAAAGCAGAAAATACGATAGCGTTAAATAAAGTGATGCCTTCGGTGTCACATGTTTGTATTTATGTTGGTTTAAATGCCAGCGACGAAGAACTAAATTTGCCAAAATATAATATTTGGCTCTATGAAAACTATAAGTTTGATGAAACGAGAGAACTGCATTTAAAAACCAAAGACAGTATATCGCCTGTATTTTATATTTCATTTCCTTCGGCAAAAGATAGCGAATGGCCAAAAAAACACCCGGGCACTGCTGCAATTCAAGTATTGGGTTCCTACCCTTTTAATTGGATGCAAGAATGGGAACACATGAGGTGGCAAAAACGTGGTGTTGATTACGAGGCTGTTAAAGAAGAGTTGAAAAACGTTTTTCTAGAAAAACTATACAAAACCTTACCACAAATAAAAGGTAAAGTTGAAATTTGCGAACTCTCCACTCCCCTATCAACAAAGCATTTTAGCAATTATGATAAGGGAGAAATTTATGGGCTAGAACATACCCCTGAACGATTTGAACTAAAACAATTACGCCCTAAAACAAACTACAAAAATCTGTATCTAACTGGGCAAGATATTATCGCCGTGGGAGTTTGCTCGGCTATGTTTGCTGGCATTATAACGTCCATTAATATATTAAACCGCAATGTTTTGTGGCGAATCGCTCGTTATAAGGCAAATTAATTCTCAACACTTGCAGTTTTCAAATTTAGAACTATTCCAAATAAGGTAATTTTGGTCTATTTGTAAACCTAATTGGGCTTAATCTTGTTATTTAGTTAATAAAAGCATGAAATAATATTGGATTAAATGCTTCACAATTATACATTTGCCAAGTAAAAACTAAACACATTTCTCTTATGAGCAAAGGATTCTTAAAATCTTCCATCGGAAAAAAAGTAGTTATGGGCCTTACAGGTTTATTTCTTATTTCTTTCTTAGTAGTACACTGCTTTATTAACTGCCTTATCTTTTTTAATGATGGCGGTTTAACGTTTAACATTGGGGCCGATTTTATGGCTCACAACTGGTTAATTAGAGCAGGCGAAATCGTATTATTTGCAGGCTTAATCTTGCATATTGTACAAGCTTTAATCTTAACGTTAGAAAACAAAAAAGCTCGTCCTGTTGGATACGCAAAAATTGATGGTGCCGCTAACTCATCTTGGTACAGCCGTTCAATGGGTTTGTTAGGAACATTATTATTAATGTTTTTAATCATTCACTTAGTTCATTTTTGGGTTAAATCGCGTTTCACTGGCTTACCAGGGCACGATGCAAACGGAAACGAAAACTTATACGCTGTGATGCAAGAAACATTTAAAATGTCTTGGGTAGTTGTATTGTATGCTTTGTCAATGATTTCGCTAGCATACCATTTATTACATGGTTTCCAATCAGCATTCCAAACATTAGGATTAAATCACAAAACCTATACACCAATCATTAAAAAAACGGGTATAGCGTTTGCAATCCTTGTCCCTTTTATTTTCGCATTAATGCCAATACTAATGTTCTTAGGCGTTATTAAATAATTAAAAAATTCAATCTTACATTCTTAATTTTTCGATATGAGTAAATTAGATTCAAAAATTCCTGAAGGAGCGATAGACCAAAAATGGTCGAAATACCGCTCTACAGTTCATTTAGTAAACCCAGCTAACAAACGTAGTTTAGAAGTATTAGTTGTTGGTTCTGGTTTAGCTGGTGCATCAGCAGCATCTTCTTTAGCAGAAATGGGATATAAAGTAAAAGTATTTTGTTTTCAAGATTCACCTCGTCGTGCTCACTCTATTGCAGCGCAAGGTGGTATCAACGCAGCAAAAAATTACCAAAATGATGGTGACTCAACTTACCGTTTATTTTACGATACAATTAAAGGAGGTGATTATAGAGCACGTGAAGCAAACGTTCACCGTTTAGCAGAAGTGTCTTCAAATATCATTGACCAATGTGTGGCTCAAGGTGTTCCTTTAGCTCGCGAATACGGCGGCTTATTAAGTAACCGTTCGTTTGGTGGTACTCAAGTACAACGTACATTTTATGCAGCTGGACAAACTGGTCAACAATTATTATTAGGTGCTTACTCAGCTTTACAACGCCAAGTTGGTATGGGTGCAGTTGAATTATGCGCTCGTCACGAAATGTTAGATGTAGTAACTATTGATGGCATTACTCGTGGTATCATTGCTCGTAATTTAATTACTGGCGAAATGGAAAAACATTTTGGTCATGCGGTGTTATTATGTACAGGTGGTTACGGAAACGTTTTCTACTTATCTACTAACGCAATGGGAAGTAACGTTACAGCTGCATGGAAAGCTCACAAAAAAGGAGCATTCTTTGGTAATCCTTGTTACACACAAATTCACCCAACGTGTATTCCAGTTTCTGGTGATCACCAATCTAAATTAACCTTAATGTCTGAATCGTTACGTAACGATGGACGTATTTGGGTTCCAAAAAAGAAAGATGACAACCGTAAACCAACAGATATTCCTGAAGAAGAAAGAGATTATTATTTAGAGCGTCGTTACCCTGCATTTGGTAACTTAGTACCTCGTGACGTTGCTTCTCGTGGAGCTAAAGAGCGTTGTGATGCTGGTTACGGTGTTGGTAATTCTAAAATGGCGGTGTATTTAGATTTCGCATTTAATACAGCACGTTACGGAAGAACAGAAGCTACTAAACGTAATATTCAGAACCCTAGTCATGAAGAAATCATGCGCTTAGGTAAAGAAGTTGTAAAAGAAAAATATGGTAACTTGTTTGATATGTATCAACAAATTACTGGCGAAAATCCTTATGAAGTGCCAATGCGTATTTATCCAGCGGTTCACTACACAATGGGTGGCTTATGGGTAGATTATAACTTAATGACAACTGTAAAAGGTTTATACGCATTAGGTGAGGCTAACTTCTCTGACCACGGAGCTAACCGTTTAGGTGCTTCTGCATTAATGCAAGGTTTAGCAGATGGTTATTTCGTAATCCCTTATACATTAGGTGTGTATTTATCTGAAGAGGTTTCTCGTATGAGTGCTGAAAAAGATAAAGCAGATTCTATTGATAAATTAAAAACTAAACATCCTGCATTTGATGCTGCTTTAAAAGAGCAAACAGACTTAATCAATAAATTCTTAAACATTAAAGGAACTAAATCAGTAGAAAGTTTCCACAAACGTTTAGGATTGATTATGTGGAATAAATGTGGTATGGCTCGTAATAAACAAGGCTTAACAGAAGCTATTGCTGAGATACAAGCATTACGCAAAGAATTTTGGAGTGATGTGCGTGTATTAGGAAGTGCAGATGAGTTCAATCCAGATTTAGAAAAAGCAGGTCGCGTAGCTGACTTTATTGAGTTAGGAGAATTAATGTGTAAAGATGCTTTACACCGCGAAGAAAGCTGTGGAGGTCACTTCCGTGAAGAACACCAAACTGAAGATGGTGAAGCTAAACGTGATGACGTGAACTTTGCTTATGTTGCTGCATGGGAATACAAAGGTGTTAGCGAATGGGAATTAAACAAAGAAGAATTGAAATACGAGAATATTAAAATCGCACAACGATCATATAAATAATAGAAACTATGGGATCAGGACACGGAACAGAATTGAATCTAACTTTAAAAGTTTGGAGACAAAAAAATACTAAAGCTTCAGGTAGCTTTGAAACACACCAGTTAACGGGCATTTCAACAGATATGTCGTTTTTGGAAATGTTTGACGTATTAAACGAAAAATTAATTAGCGAAGGTAAAGAAGCTATTGCTTTTGATCACGATTGCCGCGAAGGTATTTGTGGAATGTGCAGTATGTACATCAATGGCCGTCCACACGGACCAAAACAAGGTGTGACGACATGTCAATTACATATGCGTTCTTTCAAAAACGGAGATACAATTGTTGTAGAACCATGGAGAAGCGCTGCATTTCCTGTAATTAAAGATTTAGCAGTTGATAGAGGTGCATTTGACCGTATCATTGCAAGTGGTGGTTATATTTCTGTAAACACTGGTAATGCAAAAGATGCCAATAATATTTTAATTCCTAAGCCAGATGCTGATGATGCATTTGCTGCTGCAGCTTGTATTGGTTGTGGTGCTTGCGTAGCAGCTTGTAAAAATGGATCTGCTATGTTATTCGTTTCGGCAAAAGTTTCTCAGTTAGCGTTATTACCTCAAGGACAAGTTGAGCGTAAAGAGCGTGTATTGAAAATGGTAGCGGCAATGGATGAAGAAGGATTTGGTAACTGTACAAACACTGGTGCTTGCGAAGCGGAATGTCCTAAAGGAATTTCTTTAGAAAACATTGCTCGTATGAATCGTGAATTAACAGCAGCAAGTTTTAAATAAGATTTTTAAACATATAATGTAAAAGCCTTTCAGAAATGGAAGGCTTTTTTGTTTCTATTACACAGGGCGATTAATCAACTCGTTCGTTTTCATAATCAAATCCATAAATAAAATTTTAGGATTCGCATTGCGCTCTACATGATAAAAAGCAGAATTGAATTCTTCTAGGAGTTTTTCGTAATTACGTTGATGCACAAAACGAGCAAATTTTGTAATGAATTCTTTTTCTTCGCCAGAATGTCTTACTAAATCAACGCTTCCAAAATTAAACATTAAGCAATCTCTAAAAATTTCTAATCCGTATTGCAAAAATTGTTTTTGTTTTTCTCTTCCAATACGAGCATTTTCATCAACCCAAGCAACCGCTTTAATGGCATCAAATTTTAAAGCAATTAACATAAAGGTTCTGAAATTTTGCAGATAGGCTGTTCCACCATCTAAATGCTGTAATAGTAATTGCGCTTCTCTATAACTGCCATCACTCAATAATGCAGCTTGTTTAGCTGCTATTGGCTGGCAATCAAATTGTTCTTGCAACCCTTTTACAATATCTTCTGTATCTATTTTATAAAACGGAATTTGTTGTACTCGCGAAATAATTGTTGCCAATAATTGATCGGGATGGTTACACACCAATAAGAATAAAGTTTGCTCAGGTGGTTCTTCTAATATTTTTAAAAGCTTATTGGCGGCCGAAGTATTCATTTTTTCGGGCTGCCATATAATCATAATCTTATAACCACCTTCGTAACTTGTGTAAGACAATTTTTTTAAAATATCATTTGCTTCATCTGTAGGGATAGTTGGTTGCTTATTTTCAGCACTTAAACTATCAAACCAATCGTGAACAGTAATATAAGGTGTTTCAATAAATACTTCTCTAAATTCAGGCAACAAATCATTACTCGTTCTAACGTGCTTACTGAGAGGAATTGGAAATACTAAATGTAAATCGGGATGAATTAATTTACTCACTTTTAAGCACGAACCACAAACGCCACAGGAATCGTGTTGCTGTTTATTTTGACAAAATAAATATTGTACAAATGCAAACGCAGCGGGCAAATTACCACTTCCTTCGGGGCCAGTAAACATTAAAGCATGCGGCACACGACCATCCTGCAACATGTTTAGTAATTTTTGTTTAACGGGTGTTTGCCCTACAAGGTTCTTAAAAAGCACAGGCTAATTTACATATTTAGCTGATTAAAAAATGCACAATAAATCGAAAATGATGTTTAATTTTGTTTTATGCATATTGGTTTGTTTTTTGGGTCTTTTAATCCAGTTCATGTGGGACACATGGTGCTAGCAAACTATATGGCTTCATTTACTGATTTGGAGCAGGTTTGGTTTGTAGTATCTCCGCACAATCCATTAAAAGAAAAATCATCTCTTTTAAACCAAAATCAACGCTTACACATGGTTAATTTAGCTATTGGCGACACTAATAAACTAAAAAGCAGTAATATTGAATTTGGGCTCACTCAACCTTCGTATACCATTAATACATTGGCTCATTTAAAAGAGAAATACCCAAAACATGAATTTTCATTAATTATGGGCGAAGACAATTTACAGTCTTTTACTAAATGGAAAAACTACGAGGAAATCCTGAAAAACCACAAACTATATGTGTACCCTAGGCCAAATTCAAATTCAGGAGTCCCGATAGCTATCGGGATAAAAACGCATCCAAACGTTATTATGACAGAGGCTCCTTTAATGGAAGTTTCCTCTACGATGATTAGACAAGCGATAAAAGACAAAAAAAACGTCTCTTTCTTTGTGCCGCAAGCAGTTTGGCAATATTTGGATGAAATGAATTTCTATAAAAAATAGAAAAAACACCTTTCTAGGAATCCAATAAAATACTCAATATTTATCGATATCAGATTCTCTTTGTAATCCTTTGCTCTAAAAGCCTTTTATATTTTACTGACCGCCCATTTTACTGCTATTTTGAGCGTTTTTAATGCTTTTTTTCATCAAACTAAACAGAGTTAGGAATACCATTTCATATCAAATAGCGTTATTATTTTAGGTTTTAGTTTCATAATATTGTATTAAGAATTAATTAATAATCAGATAAACCCTATACGCATGAAAAAACTTTTACTTATAGCATCAACCTTATTTATTGGATTATCCAATTTAAATGCGCAAACATCCATACAGTTAACTAATAACTCTACTGGCACTCCAATAACTAATAATATTGTTTTTTTAGAAGATGTTGCAACTGGTGGACAAAGTCATGTTTATATCCAATTAAAAAACATCAGTTCGTCTTCTGTAACTTATGCAGTTAAAAAAACCGAATTAGTTACCAATGCTGGAGCTGACATTTATTTTTGTTGGGGAGGACAGTGTTTCCCAACAACGACTACAGTAACTCCATTAGCGAACTATGTAACATTAACCGCTGGCCAAACTTATGCTCCTCAATCGTTTTATTATGATGAAAATGTTGCAGAAGGTTATTCAGAAGTTAAATATGAAGTATATGACGTAAATAACACAAGTGATGCTGTTAGTTTTATCTTTAAATTCAATCCAAACTTAGCGTCTGTTAAAGATAACGGTAGTTTATTCACTTCTATTTCTGATGTGTTCCCAAATCCATCTGTAAATAAAGCGCAAATTGTAGTTAACTCTAAAGTTAACACTAACAATGCTTCTATTAGTATTACAAATGCCTTAGGTTCTATTGTTTCAGTAAAAAATATTGAATTATCAGCTGGGAAAAATAATATTCACTTAGATTCTGAAAATTTAAATTCAGGAATTTATTTTGCTACTATCTCTTCTGGCAACAATAAAATTGTAAAAAAATTCACCGTAAATAAATAATAAATAACTACTAACCCAAACACATAATCATGAAAAAACAATTACTAACATTACTAGCAGCTGGAGCCACAGGTTCAATGTTTGCTCAATTACCGGTAAGTACAACTCCGTCTAATAAAAATATCGTTTTAGAAGAATTCACAGGAATTCACTGCGGATATTGCCCAGATGGTCACGTTGTAGCGAATACTATTTATAACAATAACCCAGGAAGAGTGATTTTAATTAACATTCACTCAGGTAGTTTTGCAACTGCTGCAAATGGAGAGCAAGATTTAAAAACAACCATGGGAACGGCTATTGATGCCATGCCAGGTATGGGAATTACAGGTTACCCTGCAGGAGCAGTAAACAGAACTGTTTTAACAGGAACTGTAATGTCTGGTGGACGTGGTTCATGGACAGGTTGGGCTAATACTATTAAAGCACAATCTGCATATTGTAACGTAGCTGTTGAAGGATCTGTTAATGCTGTAACTAGAGTTTTAACATATACTGCTCAAGTACATTATACAGCTAATAGCCCAGTAGGCACAAACTCTTTAACTGTGATGTTATTGGAAGATAAAGTATTAGGTATTCAATCTAACTATGGTACTCCAACTCCATACAATGCTTCGAACTATAATGCTGACGGAACTTATAACCATAACCACGTATTACGTGCTGGTTTAACTGCTGGTAATTTTGGTATTACTATTCCAGTAACTACTTCTGGTACTACTTTTTCAACTACTGGTACTTATACAATTCCTGCTACTTACGGTGCGGTTAATAAAACTACTCCTTGTTTATTAGGAAATATTGAATTAGCAGCTTTTGTTACTCAAACAAATTCTGTAACAATCAATGGTGCATATGGCCCAATTGCTATCACAAACATTGCTAATGTTAGAGATGGTGCTGTAAGTAATTTAGTAGCTGATGCTGAAACTTGCGCAGGTAACTTACAACCAATGAAATTTAGCCTAACAAATAACGGTAGTGCTAATATGACTGCTGCAACTGTTTCTTACTCTGTAAGCGGTGGTACAACAATGAACTACAACTTTACTGGTAACTTAGCTCCTTTTACACAAACTGTAATTACATTACCAGCATACTCTTTCCCTGCATCTGCAACTAACACATTAAATGTTGCTATTACAAGTGTTAATGGTTCAACAGATCAAAACGCAGTTAACGACGTTGCTGTTAAATCAATTCCTTTAACAACTAAAGTGGCTAACACTCCTTCAACAATGTCGATGAAATTTAAAACTGACCAATATGGTTCTGAATTATCTTGGGAAGTGCAAGAAGAAGTATCTGGCACTGTAGTAGCATCTGGTGGACCTTATACTGATTTAGCAGCATCTGGAACATCTGTACAACCAACAGTTACATTTACTGCAAACCCTAGCATGTGTTACAAAACAATCATTTATGATTCTTATGGTGATGGTTACAATGCTGGATATGGTGTTGGTGGTTATACTATCACATCAGGAGCAGCTAACGTATATGTGAAATCTGCAGCTTTTGCTAGCGAAGACATCGCATTATGGAAAACAGCTACTGTTACTGGTATTACTGAAGTAAATTCTTCAATCTCTAATATTTCAGTTTACCCATCTCCTGCTAAAAATGCAGCTACTCTTTCTTTAGAGTTAGTTCAAAACGAAAACATTTCTATTAGTGTTATTAACACAGTTGGTCAAGTTGTATATACTGAAACTTTAAACAATTTATCTGCTGGAAATCACGTGGTGAATTTCAATACTGAAAATTGGGCTTCTGGTATCTACAATATCAACATCTCTACTACAAACGGAACTACAAACCGTAAATTAGTGATCGCAAAATAAATTAGTTTTTTTATGTTTAACAAAAGGCTTGGTGTTAGTTCATCAAGCCTTTTGTTTTTACTGAATTTTTGAAACAAGCTGTAAAATACATATTTTTATAGAATCTTACA
>SYEI01000365.1 GCA_005800865.1 Bacteroidota bacterium
AGTGGAAAATATTTCACAACCTTGTCTTGTCAAATTACCAATAAGAATTTAAAATTTTCTAAAGGTTTAATCGTGCATATCGAAAAAACAATTCCTGTAGAAAATATTCAGGATTTATCTTTTGTTGGCGGACCAATACTTCGCTATTTTGGTTTAACCTTAATAAAAATTGAAACTGCTGGCGGCGGAGGCGGTCCACATCATCAAAATATGATGAGCATGTTAGGAATAAACGATGCCGAAAGTTTTAAAACTCAAATTTTAGCGCAACGCGAAAAAGTCATCAATCAAAAACATGGTTACGGTAACAATATGGCAAGCGAAGCAAAGCAATCTCAAGTGATAGATAACACACAACTTTTAACCGACATTAAAAACGAATTAATAGAAATCAAAAAGGCTTTAAAAAACAAAGCTGATTAATTCATAACTTATAACTCAACACTCATAACTAATATAAATGTTCCTAATATTTGATACCGAAACAACAGGCTTACCACGCAGTTACAGCGCACCACTAACCGATTTTGATAATTGGCCACGAATGGTGCAAGTAGCTTGGCAATTACACGATGCTCAAGGAAATTTAATTAATAGTAATTCTATTATTATTAAACCTGAAGGTTACACCATTCCTTTCAACGCCGTTCAAATACATGGTATTACCAATGAACGTGCTATTGAAGAAGGGCAAGATTTAAAAACAGTTTTACAGGAATTTGTGGACGTTGTAAATCAATGTCAATACTTATGCGGACATAATATAGAGTTTGATAATAATATTATTGGCTCCGAATTATTACGCTGTGGTTTAGAAAATAGTTTAGCCGCTAAACCTTTCATTGATACTAAGAATGACCAAACAACTGAATACTGTGCTATTCCAGGAGGAAGAGGCGGTAAATTTAAATGGCCAACCTTAACCGAACTTTATACTAAATTATTTAATGCATCTTTTGAAGAAGCGCATAATGCAGCGTTCGACGTTTTAGCAACAGGTAAAGTATTCTTCGAAATTATTAAACGAGGCATTACTAAAGTTGCTGAAGTAACAGATTTACAAACGATAAATTACATTGCTCCCGATTTAACTGAACTTTATAAGCATGAACAAGCTTGGAAGGAACGGAAGGCAGTTAGCAGTATTAAGAAAGAAGTAGGCAGAGAGCAGATAGAAAATGCTACTGCCGACTCAATACTGCCAACTGCATTCTCTCACCTTCACAATCATACTCAGTTCTCTGTACTACAATCTACTAGCGATGTTGGCGACTTAGTGAAAAAAGCTATTGAATATAATATGCCGGCGGTTGCTTTAACCGATCACGGTAATATGTACGGAGCTTTTTTGTTTTGGCAAGCGATTGATAAACACAACAAAGGTGTTAAGTCTCATAACGAAGCAGTTGATAAAGGTGAAAAGACTGAAGATAAGCAAACAGAATTAAAATGCATTATTGGTTGCGAATTATTTGTTTGTAAAGATCATAAAGACAAGTCCAAACAAGACAATGGTTACACGCAGGTACTCATTGCAAAAAATAGGTTAGGATACGAAAATTTATCGCGACTGAGTTCTATTGGTTTAATTGATGGCGCTTATTATGTACCACGTATTGATAAAGATTTATTAGTAAAATATAAAGATGGTTTAATCGCCACTACTGGTTCTTTGTCTTCAGAAATCCCTAACTTAATTTTAAATGTTGGTGAAGAACAAGCAGAAGAAGCCTTTTTATGGTATAAAGAGTTATTCGGCGAAGATTTTTATATCGAATTAAATCGCCATGATTTACCAGATGAAAATCACGTGAACGATGTATTACTTCGTTTTGCCGCTAAACACAAGGTAAAATATTTTGCAGCGAATAGTAATTACTATTTAAATAAAAATGGATTCGATTCGCATGATATTTTGTTGTGTGTAAAGGACAATGAGAAAAAAGCTACTCCTGTTGGTAAAGGCAGAGGATTTAGATATGGACTTCAAAACAAAGAATTTTATTTTAAGTCTCCTAAAGAAATGAGGGCACTGTTTGCTGATATGCCTGAAGCAATTGAAGCCACAAATGAAATCGTTTCTAAAATTGAACAATTTAAATTAGGTCGTGATATTTTATTACCAAAGTTTGAAATTGCTCAAGCATTTATAGAGGAAAATGAAGCGGAAATAGAGTCGTCATATCAGCGCATCATTGCTCTAAAAGAAAAAGGTTGGGAAGAGAAAAAATTATCTCCCGAAGCGATTGAAGTTCAAAAAGCGGAGATGCGCGTAATCGCTGAGCAATTCATTTACATGTCACATTTAACTTGGGAAGGCGCGCACAAGCGTTATCCAGACATGCCTGAGTCTACCAAAGAACGTATTGCTTTTGAATTAGCAACCATCGAAAGAATGGGCTATCCTGGCTACTTTTTAATTGTAGCCGATTTTATTGCCCAAGCTCGTAAAATGGGAGTGGCCGTTGGGCCAGGACGTGGTTCGGCTGCAGGTTCTGCTATTGCGTATTGTTTATGGATTACGAATGTGGATCCTATTAAATTCGATTTACTATTTGAGCGTTTCTTAAATCCAGATCGTATTAGCATGCCCGATATTGATATTGATTTTGATGATGAAGGCCGTGGTTTGGTAATCGATTATGTAATTAATAAATATGGCGCTAATCAAGTAGCGCAAATTATTACCTATGGTACGATGGGGGGTAAGTCTGCGATTAAGGATACCGCAAGGGTATTAGACCTGCCATTAGAAGATTCTAATAATTTATCGAAAGCATTTCCTGATAGTTTAGATGCTAAATTAAAAAAGCTCTTAAAACCAGGAGGCATCGATCAAAAATATTTAGATGGCATTAAAGATAAACGCGAAGTGGTTGAGCAATCTCACAACTTTAGAAAATTAGCAGAAGGAAACACACCTCAAGCCACTGTTTTAAAACAAGCATACGAATTAGAAGGTTGTTTACGAAACATTGGTATACATGCTTGTGGTATCATCATTACACCTGATGATATGGTGAAGTTTGTGCCTGTTACTAAAGCAAAAGATAGTGACATGCTTGTCACACAGTTTGATAACTCAGTTGCTGAAAACGCTGGTTTATTAA
>SYEI01000366.1 GCA_005800865.1 Bacteroidota bacterium
CAGAGTTAGAACTGACAGCATTTTCATTAGTGTTTGGAACGTTATTGGCAGCTACAGAATTTGTATTAGTCGCATTGTTATTAGTTGTAGCTACAGAATTTGTATTAGAAGCGTTGTTATTAGTTGCAGCTACCGAATTTGTATTAGAAGCATTGTTATTAGTTGCAGCTAGTGTATTTGTAGTTGTTGCATCTGGATTATTTGTTCTGTTAGCATTTGTAGCATTAACCGTATTGGTGTTAGCTGCATTTGTATTATTTGCGGCAATGGCACCAGTATTATTTTTAGTTAATTCTGTTGCTTCAGATAGTGCTTTAATAGCAGCGATTTCTTTTTCGTTTGCTTGTAGTAATAAGTTTGCCTTTTCAGCTGGAGTTTTTGCGGTTAATGACTGACCTATAAACGCCTTTGCTTCTGTGTTTAATTTTTCGGATGTTGCTTTTAAATCTTGTGCTTGTTTATTATCTGTTTTACTAAATGCTGGATTTTTCGCGAGTTTATCGCTTTGTAATTTTAATTCGTTTTGATTGGCCTTACTTAATGCTAAGTAAGCATCTACTTGTAATTGAGCGGTTTTTGTGATTTCATTATTGACATTAGCAATGGCATCAGCAGGATTTGAGCCTGTATCTAAAGGTTTTACTTGATAAGTAGGGTTTGCTTTAGATAAAATATCTAATGCTTTTTGTTGTTTAGCAAGCGCTTCATTTTCTTTTTCTTCTGCATTACTTAGTCCGCCAAGTTTAGCAGCGCCAGATGGATAAGCATCTGCTTCTGCACGTAATTTTTGAGCTTGCTTAAAGTTTAAGGCGGCTTCATCCACTAACATATTTGCTTGTGAAATGGCATCACTCGTTTTAGCACCATTTACTTTTTGAAGTTCTGCTAAATTACTACTGTTGTTTTCAAACGTTGCTTTGTTCTGTTTTTGAGCAAGAACAGAAGCTTCTAGTTTTTTGTCGACAGATAGTTTTTCGTTATCGGTAGCTTGTTTTATTAAGGCATCTTTTTCAGCACCTGATTTTGTAGCAGATTCTTTTCGTTGTTCAAAAGCTTTATTATTTAAGGCTTCTGCTTCGTTTAGTAATGTTTCTGGTTTGCCATTAGAACTGTTTTTAATAGCAGTTTCGGTTTTTGAGATAGTGTTGTTTAATGCTATTTCACTTTGCTTTGCCGCATCAAATTTTTGAGTAGCCGCTTGCTTCAAAGTAACCGACGTATTCTCTTTATAATCATTGTAATTAAAAATTTGGTTAGCCGCACTTGAATTGGCGTTTAATCCATTTTTTAAATTATTTAATTCGTTTAAAAATGCTGAATTATCTGTTCCTGCACTCGTATTAATTGGTTTAATGGTTTCATTACTAGTTGGTGCATTAGTACTAATAGCATTGTTATTTCCATTAGACGTATTATTGCCGTTGTTATTTATAGCATTAGCGTTTTCGTTGGCAGCATTGTTGTTATTTGCAATCGCATTATTATTTTCGTTACCTGTTGTATTGTTGGCATTATTGTTAATGTTATTAGTATTTACTGATGTGGTGTTGTTACTTGTAGCATTAATATTATTGCTATTGTTACTAGTGGCATTATTAGAATTTGTTGCAATAGCATTTTCGTTGCCATTGTTATTTTTATTATTGGCAGCTATTGTATTGCTGTTTGTTGCGCTGGCATTATTATTTTCGTTTGATATCGCATTTCCATTATTTGTAGTGTTTTCGTTGGCCGAATTAATGTTTGTTGAATTTGTAGTGGTGCTCGAGTTATTATTTGCAATCGCATTGCTTTCTAGTTTGTTGATAGTAGAATTGTTTGAAGCTATTGCTTTATCATTATCAATTTTTAGTTTTTCTAGTTTTTTTATTTCATCATTAATATTCTTTTTATCGGCAGTATTCGTTGTTTTAGATAATTCATTTTTGTTAAGAGCAATTAAATCATTTACATCTTTATTATATGTTTTTAAAATTTCATTTTGTTTAGCAATACTTTCTTTATTTGAATTATCAATAGGTGTTTCATTTATTTTTGAAGTGTATTTGCTAGTAATACCCTCGTAAGATAATGCTGTTGCGTTTTTGTTGGTATTATTAATATTTGAATTATTAGGATTTGAAGTTGTGTTGTTGTTGCTTATCGATGTTGCATTTCCATTCTCATTTCCATTTGTGTTGTTGTTTATAGTAACGCCATCTGTTTTTTCGTTTAATATTTTAGCAGCAATTTGCAGTTCTTGATTTACACCTTCAACTTCATTTTTAAGAGATTCGATTTTTTGGTTGTTAGTAGCAAGGTCTTTGTTTTTTAAATCAATCTCTGAGTTAAGTTCGCGAATTTGAGCAGATATATTTTCTTTAATTGATTTATCGTTTTCGTTTGCTAAATCTTTTTCTAAATTTTCAGTTTCACTTTTCAGCGCATTTATTTCTGTAACAATTCCATTATTTTTCTTTTCCGAATTAATTAATTCTTGTTGCTTTAATTCAGATTCTGCTTTTAAAGAAGTTAATAATTCGCTTGATTGATTTTTTTGTTTAGATAAATCATCTAATTCTTTTTGAATGCTCTCTAATTTTGTTAATGCTTCTTTATTGTTTTTGTTTTTAATGACAGTTTCTAACTGTGTGATGTATTGATTCGTTAAATCCGCTTCTTTTTGTTGTGTATTAGCGTCTACTTCAAGCTTTTTAGCCATGTTGGTAGCTGTATTAGCTACAGCAGAAGCAATTTTAGCATCTTCTTTTAATTGATTGGCTTTGGCTAATTCTTCATTCTTTTTTGCTACATCAGTAATCGCATTCGCATTTTCAATAGCTGTTTCTGCTTCTTTTTCTATAGCAACCGATTCGGCCGTTTTCTGAGTAGCTAATCCAAAGGCATCCTGAGCTTCTTGTTTTAATTTAGTTGCTTCATCGCTGGCTTCCTTGGCATCCATTTTAGCAATGGATAGTAATTGTTCGTTTGTTACATTTTTATTAGTGTTAGTTTTTGGTTCTGTTTCGTTTCCACCACTAACAGTTGGGTTATTGGTGCCAACCGCATTTAAATTTTTGTTATCATCACCTGTTGTTTGATTTTTATTAGCGTCTTTAATTAAGTTATTGTTGTAAGGTTCATTTTCATTAACTTCCAATTTCGCCTTCTTTTCAATTAGATCTATCATCATGCTGTAATTTTCGTCAGCAACAGATCCATCAAAGTAGTTTATGATTTTTAATATTTTTTTATCATAAGAGATTACTTGTTTGTATGGTTTTAAAGTGTATGCCACTGGTATGTTTACCGCGTCGGATTGAGTTGGGATACCAGGGGTTTCAACAGTGAAAATGAATTTACCGCCATTAGGTAATTCCATATTATAATCACCATTTTCGCCAGCTTGAAACGTACCTGCAATTTGTCCGTCGGCCATATTTTTCACAGTAATTTTTGATTTAATACTTTGCGAAGCTTCTTCTTTCACAACCGTACCTTTTACTACAGCAAAATTCATCGGACGACGTTCCGTATTTATTTTTAATACATCTAGTTTTCCAAATGGACTATACCTTCCTGTACTAAAGAAAGCAGTTTTTTCAAGAGAATCCGTTACAAATAAAATATCGTCATCTGGTGAGTTGATAGGAAACTCTAAATTTTCAGGCTTAGTCCAAGTTTGAGTTTCGGCATTGTATGTTGTTTTAAAAACATCATAACCTCCCATGCTGTTATGACCTTTGGAACTGAAGTAAAGTGTTTTGCCATTTGGATGAAGAAATGGATAGTCTTCGTCAAATTCTGTATTGATAGAAGCTGGAAGCATAGTTGGTTTACTCCAACTACCATTTGGCAATTTATTGACATAAAAAATATCTCTACCATTTCCACCACCTTCGCCGTAGCTTGAATAATAGAGTCTTTCGCCACTGCGAGGTAAATAAACAACTGATTTATCTTTTTTCTTTTTATCGTAACCCGATTTGTATTCATCGGGTTTTACCAATAATTTTCCTCCAATTTCTTTTACGTCGTAACCTTTAAAATAATCGGCTTCGTTTAATTGTTTTTTTGTAATAACTACTAAGTCAGTTAAATTTGAGAGTAAACGTTTACCGTTTTTACAGGCTTGTATTTCTCTATCTACTTGCAGTCTCTTTATAGAGGCAGCGCTTCCAATGTCTTTGTATTCTGTGTAAAGCTTTATTGCTTCATCAAATCTATAGTTAACGTGATAGGTTTTTGCTAAATAAAATTTCGCATCTTTTGGAGCATCTGCTGGGTTTTTAGTAGCGAGTTGTAAATAGGAATAGGGTTTCTTTTTATCAGGTTCTGTATATAACATACATACACCTAATTTATAGTTATAGTCTGGATCTTTTGGATAGAGAGAAACGAGTTGAGCGAATAATTTATAGGCTAAATTATAATCTTCATCTTCAAAATATTTTTCGGCTTGTTTTTTAAGGTCATCTTCGTTTTTAACTTGCGAATAAGAATCTGAACAATAAAAAATTGC
>SYEI01000367.1 GCA_005800865.1 Bacteroidota bacterium
CAGCATAATTACCTTACTGTCATTCAGATGAATGTATTCTTGTATGGCTCTGTATCTTTTTCCATCACGATTACGAAGATTATGACTCTCATCAATGATAACCAATCTGTATCTTCTTTCATTAGCAAGTTTAGTTTGTGCTTGAGTAACTGACATTATTTTTGCTCTTAATTGGTATGTGTGCGCATAATCTGTCCACATACCAACAAGATTCTTAGGGCAGATTATCAATGTTTCGAGAAAAAAATCATCTTCAAACATTTTTGCTAAAGCAGTAGCCGTAATAGTTTTTCCTAATCCAACCACATCCCCAATTATTACTCCACCTCTATGATGTAAATGATGAGCCGCAACTTTAACTGCACTCTGTTGAAAAGGCAAAAGTTCTCTTTCAAAAACCTTTGGTAGTTGAAATTCAGAAATACCAGCCCTTGCTTCTCTTGACAAGTGATAAGCCATTTTAAGGTATACGTAGTATGGCAAGTTTAATTTTTCGGTTGCCCAACTCGTTTCAATTATTTCGGCAAGTTCATCTGTAATGTCAATACTCCAGCGATCAATCCATCTGTCCTGATACCATTTTGCAAGTTTCTTTGCCGCGTCACCTTCAACAACATCAACATTCAATTCGCCTTGTCCTTTAATTCCAGAAAAAGTAAGATTAGAACTTCCTACAAATCCAATTGTTGGACTATTATAATCGTTACGGTGAGCTAAATACAACTTAGCATGAAGTCTGTGTTTGAGATGTAATTTAACAATAACACGTTTTTCTCTTAGTTGCTTGGCTAATCGTTTCAATGCCTTTTCATCTGAGTTAGTCGGATTTCCAATTACTAATTGCTCACGAAATTCTCTTGCAATTTTCTTTCTCAATTCTTGTGCAGTAATATTATCAATCATAACATTTCCTTCACCGATATATTGATCCTTAATTTCATCAGCTGGGAGTTTCTGCATACCAATTAAAACTCTACAATGATATTTAGTATCATCGTCAAATTCAGGCGGTAAAAAATCTCCTTCTAGTTTTTCTACTTTTTCAGCTACTTTTTGCCACCCACGCAGATTAAAATAGCCGATACAAAAATCGGCTCGTTTTGAAGTTTCAAGCGTTTTGTTTAGCCCTTCTTCTAAATGCTTTTCAATGTTATCGTAAATATTTGGCATAATTATTTTTTAATTTGTTTAAGAGCTATTCCTATTGCTTGTGCAGCTACTTTTTCATCATCAACAATATCTAAAATTTGACTCGCAAGCCATAAAGCCATTAGCTCATCTTTGCTAGTTTTAAAGAGCTTTGCAAATTGAATAATCTGTTCCTTTTTTGCCTTGCGTTCGCCTCTTTCTATTTTACTAAGCATAGGAGTATCAATATCCAAAAAGCCAGCAACCTGCCTTTGAAGAAGGCTATTTGCTTCACGGAGCTGTTTTATTTTATCACCGAATTGATTTACCATTTATAATTTATTGACTTGTCAGATTATGACAAATTTAATAAAAAGTAGATGCTGAACAAGTAAAAGAAAGAAGTTGTTAATAATTAGTGAAATAAGGATATGAGGAAGTTGGGGAAATAAAGGAAAGCAGCCCAAAGGGCGCTTAACCTTCCTTAGAATCCTTAGTTTCCTTAATTGGTTTTGCATTAGGATTATGATAATGGTCTTGCTTTGGGCGTTGTAATAAACCGCCTTTGTAAAAGGTGGTAATATAGCCTTCGGCAGTTTTATCAGGAATATCCATTGATGCTGCAATTTTTAAATAAGACTGGCGGTTGAAGTTGGCAGGGAGTGCGTCCAAAAATCTTTCTTTTTGGTTTTTACTTTTGGGTAATTTAACTTCAACTGGTAATTCGGAATACACTTTACTTGCATGTTTAACCAAGGTTTTTATCAATAAAATAGCTATTTTAAAATCTCTATCCTCGCAAATAATACGAGTTGAAATTTCGCCAGTTTCCATTATTCGCAAAGCGGATAATATCATAGCCATGCGGAAAGAAATTAAACCTAAACGCCTTACTGTAGCCATATAATCTAAGCCCTGTAAACTTAAATAGGTGTTTTGAATTTCGTTAAATGAACTATTAAATTGCTCTTGCTGTTCGGCAGTAAAACAAAATTGAATATCGGGATTTGCCAAAAGTGATTTATAAAATTCAAAAAAGTCGTTACCTAACTTATCAAAATAGTCATCTAAACCATTTTCCGAACTTATAGCGAATACATTTTTCCATACTGGTTGTATATTCATAAAGTAAAAAATAAAGCGGCTGAACAAGCCGTTTTCGGCATTAGGAATAAGACTTGATACTTGTTTTGGAGTACCTGTTAAAACAGTTGATAAACAAGGATTTTCAATATCTACATATTCTCTATCCGTTCTGCGATAATATGAAATGGTTTCATGATGAAATGCTTTGCGAAAACCATCGGAATAATTACCGTAATCGCTTTTAAAAGCTTGTGCTAATGTATCTCCTTCGGTTTCAAAAATTAAACCTCTACCTTCATTATCAAACAACAATTGAAATACACCTGTGGTGCTATTATTGGCAGGGATAAACAACATTTTTTCTGATGGTTTAATTGGTTTTTCGGCACTTGAATTTTTGCCTTTATTACTATTGTACTCCATCATTTCTAATTCGTGCTGTGTTTTTAAAGCGGCAGCTTGTTCGCGGTAATGTTTATGAATTGGTTTTACCAATTGCTTACAATGCACTAAACGCCCTTTACCTGCTGATGCCTGGGCAGTTATAAATAAAAACAAATTAGGGAACACACGTTTACCATCATATACTCCATAAAGCTTGTGGAAGCAGGCACTTAACGTAGTTAATGTGCCAAGCAATAAAATATCACGCTCTTCATTTGAAGTGGTAATTTTAAGCACCTCTTGTAAAAAATCAGGCAGTGTTGGGAATATTTCATCTGCAAAAGTTGGCAACTTTGTTGGCTCAACTTCTTTATTTGGTTTATCTGATGCAATATTTACACCTGCCAGTTTAGCGTGGAAGAAAAACGTTTTTAAAGTAATACCTTGACCTTTTGATTTTAAGCAATTGTTAAATTGCTTATCGCATTCATTTGAATTGTAACCAACATAAACGCTGCTAATGCGGTGGAAATAATCACGACCAGTTTCTCCAAACTCATTCGCTAATGCAAAACCAACATCACGCCAATCGCTGTAAGCGGTTGCGATATCGATTTGTTTTGTTTCAATTTGCTGAATGATACTTTCAATTTGTGAACTATCACTTTCAATATTATTTTCAGTTGTATTTTCTGACAAACTTGTTTGTTTAGGATTTGGTTGCTCCAACCAATCCGAAGGATTAAATGTTTTCTTTTCCATTATAGTAAGTATTTTGGGTTAATGAATGCGTTGGTATCTTGGGGCAAAAAACAGGCTCTTGAAATATCTTTACCTGAATGATCTATTTCTAACTGATATGTTTTTTTAATGTAATTTGAAATGGCTTTGAAATAATCTGATTGTTTAGCCTTAGTTAAATCAATTGGTATTATCCATTTTAAGCCATCGCCAGATGGCGAAACAAACATTAATTCAGTTTCGAAATAATCATCATTTAAAAGCAGTTGTTTGAGTTCTGAAACATTATTGATGTGGTCGAAATCAACGGTTAACAAGCTTGAATGTTTGAGTAATGATTTATCATTACGAGTTGAGAATGTACCTGAAAAGGTTACATAATCGAAATGATTAGCCTTGTACTTACGAGCTTCTTGCTTGTTTTCAATTTTGCGAAGTGTACTTGTACACGAAGCATAATTGCTGCCTGTAATTAAATTGTATGCTTCCACTAAATTGATTTTACCATAAGGAATAATGTTAGATACCGGTGCTTTGTAAAAGCTAAAAACTGGTATTATTCGCTTAATTGGTTTTTCAGGAATTGCTTCTATTTCTTTTACAACATTGTTGTAAAAGCTTGATGATTTGTCAATTCTTAAATGCAATTCATCATTTAACTTTTTATACAATTCATCACCATCTAAATTATAATGCAAAGCAGCGAAGTCAAAGGCATCGCCTTTGCTGATGCTGTTTTCAGTATCGGTATGCTGGGCACAATTATTTACTACCTGAACCTTTAATGTTGATTTATCATCATTAAAAGGGTTTTTAGTGGGTTTGCAGTCCCTTCCCGCAAGGGAAAGGACTGTTTCGCCAGGATAGTATTGCCTTAACACATGGGCATAAATATTTAGCCCGTAATGTGTTTTTTCTAAAATGGTTTCTTTACTTATTTCCATACCCTGAATTTTTAGTATGTGAATAATTAGATTCAAGTAGTTTTTCGACGTCTTCAATCTTGTAGTAAAATTTGCCATTTACTCGGCTGTAAGGGAGCGTTCCATTATCACGAAGGGTTTGTAATGTTCTTTTGCTTATGTGCAATGTTTGCATTACGTCTTGCCCATCAATCCAAGTTTCGCCAATGCTATCAATTTTTGATTTGCGCAAGCTCATTACATAAGCCTTTACAATTACAAAGTCTTTTGATAGTTCTTCTAAGAGTTGCAATATCTCGTTCATATTCTTACCCTCCCTTTTTTAATTAAATAATCAGCGGCTTGTTTTTCTATTTCATCTGTTGTAGTGGTGCGGTTGCGAAGCAACCATTCATCCACCTCTGTGCGGTTGAAATAGATTTTCTTACCATTAGGCTTGTAATGTGGGATAACATCAGAACTTGTTAGTTTATACAAGTGTGACTGTGATATTTCCAAATATTCACAAGCTTCATTAAAATTTAGTACGTCTTTGCGTACAAGATTTATGCTCTCTATGAGCTTCTCGATTTTATCAAGACGTTTTAATATTTCGTCCATTGACTTAATTTTTAATTGTTAGAAAATGGACTCTTGGCCAAAAGTCATCAACGAACTCCGTTGACGATACAAATTTGGCTAAGATGGATTGGAAGTATAGAAAGTGGAAATTTGGACAAGGCTAAAAGCCTTGCCAATAAAGGAAATTACAAAAAGAGTGGAAATTTGAATTGGTAAAATGACAGCAAATTACCGCAATTTAGCAGGTAGGTAAATTGTCTATCCAGTAGTGTTCTGATTGAAAATCAGATACTTTTTCAGTATTTGTGTTTAGGCTACGAAATTGTTTATCAGTACCTGCATTGTAGCGGTGGTCGAGGAATTTGCGAATATCAACAGGCTTTATTTTTTCATTAGACTTCTCAAAATTAAGAGGGTTGAAATAGCCTTTGGTTATTAAAACGTGGTAAATACAAGCTAACTTGTTTATTTTACCATGTTCATCAATGAAGATATAATCATTACCAATGTAGCCATTGACAAACAATTGTTCTTCAAACTGGGCAAATTTATTAGGGCTTTTTATTATTGTATTGTAATCTAAAACGCCTTTCTTTTTATCTCTAATATCAGCTGTAAGCTTATTAAATGAAAC
>SYEI01000368.1 GCA_005800865.1 Bacteroidota bacterium
AATACTACTAAATTAAAAAAAGTCAGCAAATTTGGGGCTGTCCGCACAAGCCCACGCATTAGGGCTATCAAGGTCAAGTTGCATTTTGCAAAAATAATCTCCACACTTCATGCGGCATAAATTAAGGTATTAATTTATTTATTTTGCCGCATTCAGGTAGTATTTTTTTCGCAAAAACCTTGACAGCCCTAGCAAAACAGCCCCCTTTATTCGGCTTTCTTTTTTATTTTTTTCGGTTTTTATTTTTTCTTTTCAAAAATATTAGGCAAGCGCAGCGCAGCATAATTTTTAAATCCATAGTTATGCTCAAATCAAAAATCAAAACCCACAAATCAGGTGCAATTTACAAGCAACCTCACTTTTTTATTTTAAACAAAGGTTTAAATTCTGGCAAGCCGTTCAGGCATTATGTATGCAATTCGTTTGTTTTTCTTGCAGATAGTAAAGATGAAAGGGATTATTATTACTTCATGCTCCTGGGCATTTGGGAGCTTCGTTTGTTGCGCCCTTATCTCAAAGGTTCAGTAATTGAGTATGTGCGCTTAGGTGATGTAATAGATGTGTTAGATGAAACATTAAATACAGTTAATACTGGTAATCGTTCTTTTGCAGATGTGCAAAATTCACTTGAGCAAATTGATGCGCTCCAAACAAATTTGCAATTGCAGTTATCTCAATTAATGCAACTACGCAAAGCGTTATTTCATAAATATTTAAGGCGTTAAATAAAAAAAGGTCGCTCCATATTTTAGGGGCGACCTTCTTAAAGATTAAGTTGTTTAATTTAACATCTTCCTGAATCAGCTTTGGTTAGCTTAGAATGTGTTTGTACACTGATTTTCGGTTGCTCACCATGCTTTTCGCTTGGGTCGATTAATACATCAATCCAATCTTCTTGAATTGCAGCGTAGCGTCCTGAATCAGCTTTGGTTAATTTTGAACCTGCTGCAATTGCATCAATCATTTCTCCTTTTGATTTGTCAAATGATTTTACTTTTACTTCAAATTCAAAAGTAGAAGTAGTGTTTAATTTTTCGTTGTCTTGCATGACTTTAAATTTTAAAAGATTAATAATTATTCTTTACCAGCATCCGCTTTCGTTAGCTTACTGCCTGCTCTTGATTGAATATGAATATTCAAATCAAAACCTTCTTCAGTTTCACACTCAACTTCGTTGAGTTCAACTGAAACCATCGTTACCTTATCTGCTAACTCAGCAGGTGCTTTATAACGTGGGATTTTTTTTGCTTTTAAACGAATGAAAATATCGTTTTTTACTTCTTGATTTTCTAAATGATTTTCCATTTCTAATTGTTTTAAATTGTTAGTTATTCCCTTTTTCTACTGCAGTTTGTGCTACCGCAGTCGCTACGCTTCCTGCTACTATTAAGTAACCACCTATAGTTACTACTGCTGCAGGTATTGCTATTGGTGATGCCACCAATACGCCACCTGCTGCAACTAAACACAATCCGATGTTTCTTAACACACGAAAAAATTTCGGTGTTGGTGCTTGCATTCTTTCTATGATACTCATTTTTTTTGGTTTTGCTTTTTTAGCAGTGGTCTTGATTATTTTAATCTCGTCCATTACTTGATTAATACTTGATTTCATTAGATTACTTCAATAACTCTTAAAGCATTGTATGCTCCATTTTTTAAAGAGTATTGCAGCGCATTTACTAATTGAAAAAATTCAATTTTCAACAAAAACACTTTTGCTCCTGTACCTGCCGGTACAGCAGTTGGTGTTAATGTAACTGTTGATGGAGTTGAATTGATCAGTAAATTTTGAACGTTTGTTAATTTAACATCAGTTATACCAGTGGCATAATTGATATTTGCATAACAACCCGTGATGCTAATGTGCGTTGCACCTGTTGGCCAAGCAACATCATTGATTGGGGTTAACCCTGCGATTGTGATTACTCCAGTTGTTGTATTCACTGCATAAGGTTTAAATAAGATGCTGCTTAAAAGCGCATCCTTATTAAATTCAAAACCCTTTAACAATGCTTTTGCAGCTGGTAATGCCATTGCAACACCTGCATTACGAGAACCTCTCGCACTTGTAGTATCAAGGTTTTTAATTTTTGTCATTAACTGAGTTACTCGCGATACAATTTTGCTATCAGAAGCATTCATTGCAATTGGTCGTAAAGAATCTCTTGTTAATTTTCCTGATGTTGCAGAAACACCAAACTCAGCACCGTTCTCACGAGTTCTGATAAATGCAGGGTCATTTGCTATTCTACTACCATCAAGGGTAGTTTTCATTTTAGCTAAATGCCCTTCTTTTGATTTGTAAAAGGTAACATTATCCAATGTTCCTTTAATTTTAATTAAGCCAGTTTGCCTTGCCATTTTATTGAATTTTTAATTGTTTTTAATAATTGTCTTATTGATTTTTTGCGCAAAAATCTTTTCGACTACTAAATTATTTCAATAAAATGCAGATTCAATAAAGTCAGTTTCTCTTGCACCGCTTGTGTTTGCTTTGCATAGCAAACCATCGTTTTATAATTAAAAAATTAGAAGTACATTTGGTAAACAGAAACAGTATATTTAAAGCATACTTAAAGTACCAGAGTGTATTAAAAATGAAGAAACAGAATAACATAAATAACAAGTTAATTTTCTCTTACTTGTTACCTAATTGCACTTGTGTTAGTAAAATCTGTTGCTATTCTGTTGCCCAAACTCTTGAAGGGCTTGATAAATCAAGGGGAAGAAATTTCTGTATCGGCAAATAGATATTTCAACTATACCCAACAAGTTTCCACTCATCATTTTAAACAATACCCGGCAATATATTTATTCGACGAATTAATAGCATTTTTACAGCATTAACTCCTTAGTTGAAAACTATTTTTGCGTTTAATGTTTAGTTTTTATTTATCTATAAATCGGCAGCAAACGCAGTTTGCTGCCGATAATTTGAATTAATAAGTTGATGAAAATATTTAATATTTCTAAACAATTATTTCTTCATTAATACCTAAACTTTCGTATTTTACCCTATTTTTGTGTAAAATTTAGCTGTATTTTACCCTAATTTTGTATAGTTTAATTGAATAATTTACCCTAATTTTGTATTATGTTTAAAAGAACGATATTGACTGAGCTCGAAAATTGGGCAAAAAAAAAGAATAGAAAACCACTAGTGATAAGAGGAGCAAGGCAAGTTGGAAAAACTACTGTTGTTAATCAATTTGCTCAAAATTTCGAACAATATATTTACTTAAACTTAGAAATCCCTTCAGATCGTAAACCTTTTGATGATTTTAAGGATATAGAAACACTTTTACAAGCGTTATTTTTTTTGAAAAACAAAGAGTATTCAAAAAGAAAAAAAACTCTGCTATTCATAGATGAGATTCAAGAAGTGCCAGAGGCATTTAATGTTTTACGTTTTTTCTATGAACAAATGCCTGAAATTCCTGTGATTGCAGCGGGATCTTTATTAGAAACTATATTTAATACGAAACTAAGTTTTCCTGTAGGTCGAGTTGAATTTTTAGTAGTACGACCTGTATCTTTCATTGAGTTTTTGGAAGCTATTGGAGAAACATCTGCATTAGAACAAATTAATAATATTCCATTAAATTCATTTGCACATGAAAAATTGTTGACGCTATTTCATACATATGCGTTAATTGGAGGAATGCCCGAAATAATAAAAGAGTATGCGGAAACAAAAGATATTACCTCATTAACTACTTTATACGATTCATTAATTGCCTCTTATATTGATGATGTTGAAAAATACGCACACAGTAATACGCAAACACAAAGTATCAGACACGTCATAAAAACAAGTTATTTTGAAGCAGGAAAACGAATAAAGTTTCAAGGTTTTGGTAAATCGAGTTATGGATCAAAGGAAATGGGAGAAGCGTTAAGAACATTAGAAAAGGCTTTACTGCTAAGTTTAATTTATCCTACAACCAGCGCCAAATTGCCGATTATTCCTGAATTACAAAAATCTCCACGCTTACAATTACTTGATACAGGATTGATGAATTATGCTGCTGGCATGCAAAAAGAAATAATTGGAACTACTGATTTAAATAATGTTTATCAAGGGACAATAATTGAACATTTAGTGGGCCAAGAATTATTGGCTTGTAATTTTAACGCCCTCAGCGCTTTAAATTTTTGGGTGAGAGAGAAAACATCATCAACAGCTGAAGTTGATTATGTCATTACTAATGATGGTAAATTGATACCTATAGAGGTGAAATCTGGTAAAGAAGGAAAGCTAAAATCCTTACATTTATTTATGGATGAATCTCCAGGAAAAATTGCGATTCGTTTATATGCAGGAGAATTATTAGTTACAAAAGTCGTAACGCCAAATGGCAAAAATTATCACTTATTAAATTTACCTTACTATTTAGTTTCCCAATTGCCAAAATACGTCGATTGGTTAAATAAGGATTTATCGAAAATAAAAAGTAAAAAATAGAAAATTCAATTTAATTTTGAAGATAAAGCACCGAAAAACGTTTGGCATAATATTAATTATCAACAATACATTTTTTGCGTTATGAACAATTTTGAACTACGAATGACAATCTGGAAACTTATAAATCCTGTAACTTCGAACTGTGACAGGCGACCTGCAGGTCAGCGAGAGAAGGACTTCCAACGTGCTGTATCGGCAAATAAGTCATGAAGCAATTATTGTATAGTATCATATTTAGTATGGTGTTGTGCTCTTTTATCAGAGCGCAGTCAAGTGATTTCACAAACACTATATTGAAGCAAACAAGCATTGATCATCCAGAGAGATATATTCAATCAGCCGATTCTTTAAATTCAGCCAATGAAAATGAAGAGGCGATTTTAATTTTAAATAAAGTACTGAGTAGTTCAAAAGTAGCCAGCAATAAGAATCTCCTTGCCAAGCTAAATATTGTGATGGCTAATTGCTATGATGATATTCAACAGTATCGAAAAGCCATTGTACATTATTTAATAGCGGAAGATTTATTAAAGAGCGCTCCCGATCCTAAATTGATGATTAGAAGTGATGTTGGTATTAGTGGTGTGTATTCGAGTATAGATAAAAATGATAGTTCTTTGCTTTATTTAAAAAAGGCATTGCCAATTGCCGAAAAAGAACCTAAAAAGTATTTC
>SYEI01000369.1 GCA_005800865.1 Bacteroidota bacterium
CCTTAACGATTATTAAGGACGCGCTACGTTATATTAAACAAAATCATGGGATTGATATTGACATCGATGCGATTGATTTAGAAGATAAAAAAACTTACGAGTTATTTCAAAGAGGCGAAACAAATGCAGTGTTCCAATATGAGAGTGCTGGTATGCAAAAATCTTTAAAGGATTTAAAGCCCGATTCATTCAACGATTTAATTGCAATGAATGCCTTGTATCGTCCGGGACCAATTGCCTACATTCCAAATTACATTAATCGTAAACATGGCCGAGAGCCTGTGGTTATGGATTTAGAAGGGATGGATGAATTTTTAGGAGAAACCTATGGTATTACAGTTTATCAAGAACAGGTAATGCGATTGTCTCAAAAATTGGCAAACTTTACAAAAGGTGATGCTGATACCTTGCGTAAAGCAATGGGAAAAAAAGACAGAGCAACGCTTGATAAAATGAAAGGCAAGTTCATTGATAATTGCAAAGCCAATAATCATGATCCCGTTGTTGCCGAAAAAGTTTGGAAAGATTGGGAAGCCTTTGCAAGTTACGCCTTCAATAAATCGCATTCAACTTGTTATGCTTATGTAGCATTTCAAACAGCATACATTAAAGCACATTACCCATCAGAGTTTATGGCTTCTGTATTAAATCATGCGGGAAGTATCGATTCTATTTCATTTTTAATGGAAGAGTGTAAACGCATGGGCGTTAAAGTTCTGGGGCCAGATATTAATGAAGGTTTTGCGAAATTCGCTGTAATACCAGGCGGAACAGATATTCGTTTTGGAATGGCATCTATTAAAGGTGTTGGAGAAAATACAGTAGAAAATATTATTAACGAACGTAATGAAAATGGAAAATATACCTCTGTTTTTGATTTAGCAAAACGTTTAGAAAGTAAGTGCGTTAATAAAAAATCTTTAGAAGGTTTAGCTTTAGCAGGAGGCTTTGATAGTTTTGAAGGCATTCACCGCGCCATGTTTTTTACACCCGATACAGATGGGTTAACATTAACTGATCGTATGATTAAGTATAGTAATCAAATGAGTTTGGGGAATGATACATCGCAAGCAAGTTTATTTGGGGGAGATGATGAGATTCAAATTACAGAACCACAATTGCCTCAAAAAATTGAAGCATGGGGTAAATTAGAAGAACTAGCTCGCGAAAAAGAAGTAGTAGGTTTCTTTATTTCAGGCCATCCATTAGATCCATATAAATTAATTATTGATCATAAGTGTAATGCCAATTGCGCCCAATTAAAAGCAGGTTTAGAGCCGTTTAAAGGAAAAGATGTCACCTTTGGTGGCGTCATTACTGGTTTTGAAAATAGAACTAGCAAAACTGGTAATGCCTTTGGTAAATTAATTATTGAGGATTATCATGGTTCTGTTGAATTGATGTTGTTTGGTAAAGACTTTGTGGAGTACAGTAAATTTATGGTGTCACCATTATTTGTATATGTAAAGGCAAAAGTTCAAGAGCGTTACGGACAGCCAGGAAGTTTAGAACTGAAAATTCAAAAAATTGAATTATTAGAGTTGGTGAAAGAAAATATTTTCTCTACCATGAAATTAAAGTTAGATGCAAATGCCATCAATGAAGAATTGATTGCAAATATTGAAGCTATTTTTAATTCTTCGCAAGGAAAATGTAGCGTAGAGTTTTTTGTAGAAGATCCAGCAGAAAATTTAAGCGTGAAATTATTTTCTAAATCTCAAAAAATCGCGGTCAGTACTGATTTAATGAACGAACTCGATAAGATAAGTAGTTTAACTTATGAGTTGACTTAAGTGTATTATTTATTTAACCACATAGTCACATAGAAAATAAATAATTAGAGTAAGGGATAGAAAACATGTTTTTTAACATAGTGCTTTGTGAGAGAAGCGAAGCTTCGCTATCTACAACTTAATTGTAAACTCAGAAACCTATGTTTCTATGTGGTTTAATTTTTTAACTACAAACTATTCAACTTTAATTCAAACTCTGTATTGGCTGTATTGGTTGTAAAACTGATATAGCCATTTTTTTTGTAGAAGTAAATACTTGCTTTTTGTCCTTGTTCTGATTTTAGAATCACTTTATTTTCTAAAGCTTTCTTTCCCATGGTAATATAGTTGTAGGATTTTGTAGCAGTCATTAATGTTGTTTTTTTAAGCAAAAAAGTAGAGTTCCCTAAATCATCTATTCCTGTTGTAATGACAAATGTATTTAAAGGCTTTTGATATTTGAATTTATCATATTCACTGATGTCGTTCAAGATAAATTTACCATAAGTGTCTCCTTTTTCAAAACTAATATAACCAGGAATAGCCGCAGTACTAATTAAAAATTTAGATGGCGTAAAAGCAAAATCTACGTCATCTGGCGCAATATCTATGTGCCATGAACTGTAATAGCAAAATTGCAAAGGCTTGCTTTGCTCATATACATCTAACCAAACATCAAAGTTGTTGCCTTTTAATTTTTTAAACTCTCTCACTTTTACATGAAACGATTTTAAGCCTTCTACTGATTTCGTTTGTATAGGCAATGGGAATTGTTTCTCTGCTCTTGTTAATACATCACCAACACTATCTATACACACTAAAAATAATTTATGCGCTTTCGATTGATTCGTAAAGTTTTGTGTTTTTGCTTTAAAATCAATCATAGCTGCATCGTAAATACTTCCTATCACGTCTATGTTTTTGCCTTTATTACTAACAATGACATTCGACATTAAAAAATAACGCGTATCACCTTTGGCGGTTAATTTTGTGCCTTTGATGATTTCGCCAGTGTTGGCATTAATACGCAATATCCATTGCCCTTTTTTTAGTCCGTCAAAAACATGCGCGTAAACAATCACTTGATTGCTATCCGCATAAACCACCGAAGCACGGTGAATAAATTTTCTTTCAAAGGCATACTGCCATTTATAATCATATTCAAAGGGCTTTGTCATATCTTTGACATGATACTTAGATAAATAAAATTGCTTACCTGCTGTATCTGTATTTGTGCGGATAATATACATATCTTCTTTATACGCATATTTTTCATCATCAAATGCCGTTAATGAATTAATATGATTAGCATCATAATTTTCGGCAGAGGCCATTTTTGCTAAAGTGTCGTTTACTCTTAATAAACTCACCAGGTTTTTTTGGTTAGCTAATTGAAAGTAAAAGTTAAGCACGTCGTGAAGGGTATCCACACTTATTTGTAAATAATCAGCGGTGGTGTGTTTCCCTAAATCATACAATACGCTGTCTTGTAGTTTTAATTGATAATTATACGCGTAACATTTAAACACTAAATTGGCTTTCGTTTGTTCGTAGCCATAGGTATAAATGTTATGATGAAAAGGCAGGGCATTTGCGAGCAATAAATTCTGTTTAATAGCCTGTCCTTTCAGTAAAGATGAAACAGCTATTAATACCATAAATATGTATTTTTTTTTGCCCATTATTTACAAATATAGCCATTATCTGGAATTAAAAAAGATAGCCAAAACCACTTGCAAAAGCCCAATTTTTATGCTATTCTTGTGCTGCTAAACAATAACTTAACATGAACTCAAAACACTTAATTTTACCACTAGCTGCGGGACTTTTATTTACGGCTTGTAAATCAAATCAAACCGATAGTATTGCAAATGATGTAGTTGTTAAACAAGATACCATCATGAAAGAATCTGCTGAATCATTTGAATATGTGAGCGAACAATTTTCTGATTTAAGAATTTTACGCTACGAAATTCCAGCGTTCGATCAATTATCTCTTCAACAAAAAGAGTTATTGTATTATTTATCTGAAGCGGCTTTATGTGGCAGAGATATCATGTGGGACCAAAACTATAAATTCAATTTAACGATCCGTAAAACCATTGATGCTATTGTAAATGGATACAAAGGCGATGTAAATAACGAAGACTATAAAAAATTTATGGTGTATGCTAAACGTGTTTGGTTTAGCCGTGGTATTCACCATCATTATGGTAGTGAGAAATTTTTCCCTGAATGTTCTCAAGATGTATTTTCAAAATTAATTTCTGAGGTTGATGCAGCTCAACTACCTTTAAATCAAGGGGAAGCTAAAGAAGCATTTATTGCGCGTTTAATGCCAATTATTTACGATCCAAAAATTGCACCTAAAAAAGTAAGTTTAGATTCGAAGAAAGATTTGATTTTAAATTCAGCGGTTAACTTTTACGAAGGTGTGAATCAACAAGAAGCCATTGCTTTTTATGAGAAAATGGTAGATAAAAAAGATACGACTCCTGTAATGATTGGCTTAAATAGCAAGTTAGTAAAGGAGAACGGTGTCATTGTAGAGAAAGTTTGGAAAGTAGGAGGGATGTACACGCAAGCGATTGAGAAAATTGTTTACTGGTTAGAGAAAGCGGTGACTGTTGCTGAAAATGCAGAGCAAAAAGATGCGTTACAAAAATTAGTAACGTTTTATAAATCAGGTTCTTTAAAAGATTTTGATACCTATAATATTGCATGGGTAAAAGATACACAAAGTGCTATTGATGTAACCAATGGATTTATTGAAGTATACGAAGATCCATTAGGAAAGAAAGCAACCTTTGAATCTGTTGTATCTGTTAAAGATTTCGAAGCGTCTAAACGTATTGCGATGATTGGCGCTAACGCACAGTGGTTTGAAGACAATTCTACATTATTACCTGAGCATAAAAAGAAAAACGTAAAAGGAATTTCTGCTAAAGTAATTAATGCCGTAATGGAAAGTGGTGATGCTGCTCCATCTACACCAATTGGTATTAACTTACCAAACAACGAGTGGATTAGAGAAACACACGGTTCTAAATCAGTTAACTTAGGAAACATTGTAGAAGCTTATGAAAAAGCAGCTGGTGGAAGCGTAGTAAATGAATTTTACTATAATGATGCCATTAAGAAAAATGTATTAGATTACGCTGGTTTAGCAGATAAGTTACATACAGATATGCACGAGGTAATTGGTCACGCAAGTGGACAAATTGAACCAGGCATTGGTCAACCACACGAAACATTAAAAAATTATGCATCTGCGTTAGAAGAAGGTCGTGCTGATTTAGTAGCCTTATATTATTTAATGGATCAAAAATTAGTGGATTTAGGTGTTATGCCTTCTTTAGAATACGGTAAAGCATCTTATGACGAATACATTACGAAAGGTTTAATGGTTCAATTATCTCGTTTAAAATTAGGTGATAATATCGAAGAAGCTCACATGCGTAATCGTCAAATGATTGCTAAATGGGCTTTTGAAAAAGGACAAAAAGAAAACGTGATTGAACAAAAATTTGAAAATGGCAAAACGTATTTTGTAGTAAACGATTACTTAAAACTACGCGTGTTGTTTGGAGAATTATTAAAAGAATTACAACGCATCAAATCTCAAGGAGATTATAAAGCAGGTAAAGCTTTAATTGAAAACTATGGTGTAAAAGTGGATTTAGCTTTACACAAAGAAGTTTTAGAACGTTATAAAAAATTAGAAATGGCTCCTTACCAAGGATTTATTCAGCCTAAATTA
>SYEI01000370.1 GCA_005800865.1 Bacteroidota bacterium
ACGAAGAAGATATTGCGGCTCATGCTCACCGAATTGTAAGATTAAAAGATGGTAAAGTAGAATCTGATAATCAAAATACAGCCATTACAACCTATAAATCAAGAATGGAAAGTTTTAGTTAAAAAGTTTATTGTAGGGTGTGTTAGGTGACGTTTTTATACTTTACTATAAATTTTTTCTAAGTTGTTCAGTAAGGTCAATACAATTATTCTTTGTTTTTCTTTTTCATATGGCTCTCTTATTTGGGATATTGAATTCCAAAAAGTTTCAAGGCACTCATATAATTTAGGAGCTAGTTCTGAAAGTAAATTTAATTCCTGAACGTAATTAAAACTGGAATTAATTGTTCCTTTTATCAAAAAAAATTTGGCTGTGATATACTTCAAAGAATCAATGCTAGGATGAAAACACATTTTCATTTCATAATTTACATCTTCAATTGAGCATTTTTTTTCATAATAGTCTCCAACAAATTCATCCTCTCTAAAACCAAGTTCTAGATATTGATTTAACATTTTCTCGTGTTCAATAATGTTTCCAAACAAATTTCGAAAGTCTCTATCCCAAGTTTGCATAACAACGGGAAATTTCCAGTGTAGTTCATCAATTAATTTTGAAATAAGGTAACCGTCACAGTTGATTTTTATATGCAAAAGTTCATGAGCAAAATAGTCAGGTCGAAGTTCAAATTGATTATATCTGATGGTCGCTTCGTTTTGAGATGACTTTCGCTCTATAACAAATGCTGAATAATCAATATCTGCTATAATATTTACAGTACACTTGGAATTTATATATTCCCAAATATCTTCGGTTTCTCCATTTAGTAATTTATTCTTCAACGAGTCTTTCATAAAATGGCACCTAACTAATCACTTGGCGCTATTTAACCGTTTGCAGGCAATTACAAACGACAAAAAACACTTAACGATACTCAAATATAACAAAAAACCCGCTTCGATTGAAGCGGGTTTTTATTTTTTACTCTGAGCGAACCCGAAGATTCATTATCAATAAACTGATTATTCTTTAATTAATTTAATCACATGTTGTTTACCATCTAATATCACTTTTACAAAGTAAATACCAGTAGATTGATTATGAATATCTAAGTTATGTTTACCAGCATCCATTTTTTCGGTTAAAACAACTTGCCCAATAGCATTAGTAATAGTTACATCAGATGCCGCTATTAATTCGATTGTAAATAAACCGTTGTTTGGATTTGGATTAACTTTTACTAATCCTTTAATATTATTTAATGAATTGATACTTGTACAAAGATCTACCGTTAAATTTACTAAGGTAATACTATCACATCCAGAAACAGCAGTACCATTAATTGTGTAGGTACCAGATGCTGTGTATGTATTTGATCCATTAGTGTAAGTTTCGCCTGCACAAATTGTAGCATTTACTGAATTTAATACCGCACCTGTTGTTAAAACCACTTGATTAGATGTTACTACCGAAGATGTAACACAAGTATTAGCGGTATTAATATCACAAGTTACAACATCATTGATAAAGAAAAAAGGAAGTGATAATGAAGAAGTGTTAGATCCAACATTATTGCCATTTACTTGCCATTGGTAGTTTGCTGGTGTAGCAAAACTATTTATAGAGGATGTGAAAATTTTATTACTACAAGGTCCACTTGGAGCCTCAAATAATCTCAATTCAGTAATAAATGCATAGCTCATTCCTTGAGACTGACTGATATGAATTCTATACTTTTGGTAAGACACGGTATTTGTAAATGTATAACTATGCCAAACATCCTGAATTAAAGAGTTATCGTTTCTTGAATCTAAAGTATCCCAAGCTGAACCATTATATCCTTCAAATGTCCAAACAGATAGATTATAGCTATTACTACCCCATCCTCCTTGCATAGCAGACGATAAGAAGAAAGAATATTTTGTCAATGTTTTAGAATTTCCTGTACCAAAATCATACTCTAACCATGCTGGAACCCCTCCACTTGAGCTACCCCAACCTTGAGTAATTGTATCATTATCAAAAGCTGTATTAGGAAAGTTTGATCCGTAAATACTACTTGCTGTAGCAGTTCCTCCAATTGCCACATTTAAAGGTATCGCAGGCATTTCAGAAATAGAAATCACTGGTAAGCTAGGTGCATTTACAACTATTGTTTGTGTTGCATTAGCTGTTGTTCCAAAACCGTCATCAAATAACCAGTTTACAGTGTACGTTCCTGGAGTTGTATAAGTTGTTGCAGAAGATGTTGTTCCTGTAAAAGTAACTGTAGCACAAGCATCTGTAGTAGTTGGTGAATTTAAATTCACTAAACAATTTCCTGTAACCGTTGCTAAAGAAGGAGTAACAATTGCAGGAACAATACAAGAACCACCTAAAGCAGGTGCTCCACAAATAAAGTTAGAAGAACATCCAGTTAAGGCATAATTTGTTAATGCCCCATCATTATGGTTAGCAGTTAAATCTGTTACGGTAGTAAGTGCTGTATTGTTACCATATCCAATAGCATTATCAAATTCATAATACGCAACTAAACCTGGTTCATTCCCATTTAATTCTACATTATAATTTGCTGCAATTTCAGATTGCGTACGAACTACATTCCAAATACGGGCGTCATCAATAGTTCCATTAAATTCATAAGATCCACCACTAGCAGCCCCTAATCCTAATTCGCTTGAATTTGGAATTGGATCACCTGTTGGGACATCAGATGCTTCTAAAACACCATTTAAATATACTTTACGAGTTGTTCCATCCCAAGTTGCTGCAAAATGATACCAAGTATTAGTTTGCAAATCGGTTGTTCCCCATAATTCTGTTGGTCCCCACGCCCATGATGCCATACAAATTGTTGTACCATGACCAGGTTTAGGCTTAATAAAGAATAACCAATTTCCTGCCCAACGACCTTTTTCCATCAAGTTAGTTTCATTAACAATGTCGTTTGTGTTAAACCAACACTCCAATGTAAATGCTGTTTCTACATTTAAACTTGGTGAATGTGGAATTGCTACTCTATCATTAATTCCATCTCCATTTAAACCTGAAGAAAGAGAAGAACAATTATTAACTGTTACACTTCCTGATGCAGAACCGATACAACCGTTAGCATCCATTCCTGTGACAGTATAATTAGTAGTTGAAGTTGGAGTTAAAACTGCCGAACCACCAGAAAAACTATAAGTAGTAGCCCCACTTGGAGAAATTGTAAATGAATTTCCTGTGCAAATAGCACCATTGTTAACTGTAATGGTTGGTGTAGCATTAACTGTTACTGTTGATACAGCTGTATTAGAACTTATGCAACCTTGAGTACTTGTTCCTGTTACATTAAATGTAGCGTCAGCTGTAGGAGATACAACTGATAAGCCTCCAGAAATTGTGTAAGTATTAGCTCCACTTGGAGAAATTGTAAATGAATTACCAGAACAGATAGCTCCACTATTTACAGAAATAGTTGGCAGTGCATTAACTGTTACTGATGCTACAGCTGTATTAGAGCTAACGCAACCTTGAGCGCTTGTTCCTGTTATATTAAATGTTGCATCAGATGTAGGAGAAACTACAGATAAACCGCCTGAAATAGTATAAGTATTAGCTCCTGAAGGAGAAATAGTAAATGAATCGCCAGAACAAATTGAACCGCTATTTACAGAAATAGTTGGTTGTGCATTAACAATAATTGATTGTGTAGCCGAAGATGAACATCCTGTAGGAGCAGTAATTGTTACTGTATTCACACTTGTATTACTAACATTTATACTGGATGTTGTAGCTGCATTAGACCATACGTAAGTTAAACCATTATTTACAGGAGCTGACGATGGTACTTCCCAAGTTGCACCATTCATTAAAGTACCATTTGCAGAGTTAACTGATAAATCAGAAACAGAAGTTCCTGAAGCATTATCAGCTCTTACATAAAATTGTAAATTAGTTGCTGAAGGTGAAGTTGATGCATTCATACTAGATGCAATCTGAGCTTGTGTTCGAGCTACATTCCAAACTTTAACCTCATCCATTTTACCATTAAAATAGTTACACAAACATGTTCCTTGTGTTCCTAAAACTAAAGCACCATTTCCTCCATTATTAATATTAGCACCTGTTGATGCTGTTCCCGCAGAAACACCATTAATAAAAAACTCCAAACTATTAGTAGCTGCTTTTACAACAACTGCCACATGCGACCATTGGTTTAATGCTACTGTACCTGTTGATGTAATTGCTGTAGCGCAAGAACCGCTTGTCCAGTAATTCAATTTATTACCTGTTGTACAACCATTAGCACCTAATGATAAAGCATAGCCATAAGATCCTTTCATAATAATCATCGAACTATTTGCAAAAACAGATCTTGGGTAAATCCATGCTTCAATAGTTAACTCACTAGCTGGTACTTGAGCAGCATTGTGAGGAAAAGATGCATATTGATTAGAACCATTAAAATCTAAAGCGCTAGGATTTGCATTTGCAGATAAGTTAACAGTATTAGGAGCACACACTACAGTTGAAGAACTGGATGAAATGCCAGCAACTAATGGCGATAAAGGAACTGTGTAACCACTTACAACACCTCCTGGGGTAACCCAATTTGAAGTTGTACCTGATAAAGCAACATTCATAATTGTACCATTATTTGAATTTCCAGAAGCATCTGTTACAGAGGTTACTCCAGTGTTTATATTACCAGCCACTCCTTGGTTAAAATGATAATTCGCTACTAAACCAGATACAGAAGTTGCTATTTCACAATTCATATAAGTATTGATTTGACAAGCCGTACGTGCGTAATTCCAAATGCGTACCTCATCAATATCACCAGCAAAAAATTGTTGAGGAGAGCTTGCTGTTCTTCCTCCAATTAAAACATCTGCTGGGCTAGTTAATGGGGTTGATCCTACAGCAACAGTTCCTTGCAGAACACCGTTAACATATAATGCTTCTGTGGCACCATCATAAGTACAAGCCACATGGTACCAAACATTAGGAGTTACAAAATTAGTAGAACCAATATAGTTAAGTCCTTTTACATTACAAAACCATCTATCATTAGATCCTAATCCAACCAAAAATTCCATATTCGAATTGGTATTGTCTTTACTTACAACATAATGAAAAAGACTATTTACTTGACTTGCCTTTGCCCAAAACTCCACAGTAAAATTACCAGCACCAACCTGTAACCCTGCATTATTTGGAACAACAACATAGTCGTTTACTCCATCAACATTAAGAGCAGAGCCCGATTGAGCATTTAACGAATTAACACAACACAAAGTCACTAAACCAAATAGTGCTTGTTTTAGATTGTTTTTAAATTTGTTTCCTTTCCGAAACGTCTGGTAATTTTCTTTCATAAATGATGTATGGTTTATATTTTGCTACAAACCTAATCCATAAAAAAAACTCAACAGAATTTATGTTGAGTTTGACGTGTTTTTGTATGAGTTTGACGACAGTGCTATTTAATCTGTAAATTTCAACATCAAATCATCTCGATAGTTACGAGACAATGGAATTTTTTCATTCTTAATAATAATGTACTGACCATTTACGGCCTTTATATGTTGCATATTAACCGTAAAAGAACGGTGTATTCTAATAAAATGAGAATCATTCAATTCTTCTGTAAATTTATCCAGACTGTTTCTTACAAGATATGTTTTATCTTCTGTTTTTACTTCCAAATAAATATTATCTGACTTAATCCAAAAAATATCTTGATGCTTAATTTTCACGGTCAAGTGCCCGTCTTTAATCACAATACTTTTATCATCAATAGCTTGTCTTGCATAAATCATTTCTAAAGTAACAAACAAATCTATTTTTGAAAAGGGTTTTATAAGATAAGATTCGGGCTTTAACGCAACAGCTTCTTTAATTGTTTCTTTGTTCGAGTAGGATGTTATAAA
>SYEI01000371.1 GCA_005800865.1 Bacteroidota bacterium
ATATTTGTTAGCGCAGTTAATGTGTCTTTACTATTTGATTTTAAAACTCCATTTAAGTCCTTCAACGAAAGAATGTCTGTTGTTTTTCCTGTAGCATTGTCGCCAACTTTTATAACGTTGTTGTCTATAAAGGAAAATTTATTTGATGCTTTAATAAATCCTAATGCCTGTAATCGTTTTGGCGCAAGAGTTGTGCGTCCTTTTAAAACGGCATCTTGAATGGTAAGTAGTTTATCTTGAGCAATTATAAATGTTGAGTAAAATATACTTGCAATAGCAACAGTTGTTGTGATTTTGTTTTTTAAACACATAGACACATAGTTTTTAGTTTTATTAATTAGGGTAAAAGTTTGAAATAATCATTTACAAATGTCTTTTGACCTTCATGAAAGATATTCTTTACATTGAAATTAATCAAAATGCCTTTTGGCACTTCAAGTAGTTTCATATAGGTTAGAAGCTGCGCTTCAAATATAGGCAACATAGTTTCAACGGCCTTCAGCTCCACAACGATTTGGTTTTCTATTAATAGATCGCATCTTAATTCTGTTTCGAGGGGTTCGTTTTTATGCACTAGTGGAACAGAAAATTCAGATTTGAAATCTGTGCTTCTTAGAGATAATTCTTTTTTTAAACACTTATGATATATAGACTCTAATAGACCGGGACCAAGCTCTTTGTGAACTTCAATTGCAGAACCAACTATTTGATAAGTCAATTCATCTAATTGTTTTTTTGTGGTTAATCCCATTCTATTTAATTCTATGTGACTATGTGTTTTTTAAATCTATTTTTTTATCGAATTATATAATTCTAAAATCTGTTTTTTAGTATCAGATATGATTTTTAAATCAGCAGTCATTGTTGTAACATCCTGGTTTTCTTTTTTAGCTTTTTCGGTTTTAGCTTTTAACTTATCTTCTTTGTCTTGCCATACATTTACTAAGTTATCTTTCATCACTTTTTGAGCAGCAAATTTCACATATTTACTATCACTCGCACCAATTTTTGCCAACTCCGTAGCACCGTCAATTGCCGTTTCAGGTTTAGTGCAACGTTTTAAAAATTTGCCATAGATATTTCCATAGGCTAATAACTCAAAGCCATTAAAATATTTTTTCACTTTTTTGAAATAAGCATGATTTTCATCTGTTCCGTTTTTAGAATATAAATCTGCAACTGAATAAATAATTTCTTTTGAAGGTTCATTTTCTAAGGCCACTGCTTTTTTCATGGCTAGTTCAGGATTTATTTTTGCGATGGCATCAAAACCTTCAGATACGATTGCGTAAGATTGTTCTCCTAATGCTTTGTCGTATAGTGCATTTAAATCTTCTCCCTTATAGTTAGCTGCTAATGCTTTAATAGCTGAGGCGCGTACTTTTGTGTTAGCGTCTTTCTCATATATAGAAATAAATAATGGTTTTAATTCTGATTCATTATCTTTTGCTTTGTCTGTTAATATGCCAACAGCGTCAGCTCTAAATTTTCTCCATGGATCATTTACCGCAATAGTTTTTACTAAAGCATAAATTTCTTTATCATCTATGTTTTTTTCAAAATACTCCATTGCTTCATCTCTGTCTCCCCACAAAGGAGCGTTTTTATATTGGAAGATATATTCTTCTCTTGTTTTTTCATATGTAGTTTTTGCTAATAACTGGCGTTCTGCATCAATATTTACTAAATCAGGATTGGATGCTATATCGAATGTGAAGGTGTTTTTTACATCTTCAATCCAAATACGTTTACGTTCTTTTTTGCCTCCTGCATAAATATCTATATAAACAGGTAATTTATATAGTGGTGCTACTTTAAAATCTTGTTGTTGAGTAATCTCAATTTTTAATTTTTTAGTTGCTGCATCATACGACTTTTTGATATCTAATTCTGGATGCCCTTTTGCAAAATACCATTCATTAAAAAACCAATTTAAATCTTCACCTGTTACTTCTTCAAATGCCAATCGCAATTCATGAGCTTCAGCCGTTTTGAATTTATTTTTTTCTAAGTATAATTTTAATGAAGCGAAAAATGCATCGTCGCCAACATATTTACGTAGCATGTGTAATATTTGCCCACCTTTATTATAACTAAAAGCATCAAACATATCTTCACGTTCATCATAATCAAAACGAACTAAGTCTACTTGTTTTTGACCTGATTGAGCAAAGTAGCCAAAGCGAGAACTAGCATGGTGGTCGTCAGCGGCGTCTCTTCCATATTCAAATTCTTCCCACAAATATTCTCCATAAGTAGCAAACGATTCATTTAAAGTCAAATTACTCCAGCTTTCGCAACTTGCTAAATCACCAAACCATTGGTGAAATAATTCATGAGCAATAGTACTTTCTCCTTTTGCTCCATCAATAATTTCGCGAGTTGTTTGGTAGCAAACAAAATCTCCATGTAATGTTGCGGTGGTATTTTCCATGGCACCACTCACATAATCTCTTGCAACAATTTGCGCATATTTTTGCCAAGGATAAGCAACTCCAAGTTTTGTAGAGTAAAACTCAATCATTTTTTTTGTCTTCCCAAAAATAGCCTTTGCGTGTGGCTCGTATTCTTTTTCTACATAGTAAGAAATTTCTTTTCCGTTCCACGGCTCATCTGTTACTTTTTTAAATTCGCCAACGCCCATCATTACTAAATATGGTGCATGTGGCAAATCCATCACCCAATGATCGGTGCGCGTACCATCTGCATTTTTTTTAGAATCAGCTAACAAACCATTTGACAAAGTTGTGTATTTATCATCAACAGTCATATAGATTTCATTGGTCATTTTTTCTGTTGGATTGTCGTTTGTTGGAAACCATACAGAGTTTGATTGCGTTTCACCTTGCGTCCATATTTGAGGCATTTTATCTGGGTCTTTTCCAGTGGGGTTGATAAAGTATAAACCTTTGTCGCTAGAAATAGCACCGCTACCACCTTCTTTTAATTCGTTTGGTTTAGCTATGTATTCTATGGTAACTGTGTATTTATCATCTTTAGTAAACGTATTTTTTAAATCAATTTTTAATGAATCATGGTCGTAAGTGAATGTAGATTCTTGTGGAACAAAATTTTCAATATCAATAGATTTCTTTTTTCCTTTTTCTAATACCGTTCCTTGTGCAACTACTCTGCGAGCAACAGAAACCGATTTTATATCCATGCCGCGCGCATTTAAGAATAACATATTAGTTGCGTAGAAATATGGTTTAATAAGTAGTTCGGCTTTACCTATTAGTTGAGACTTTTGCCAATCAAAGCTTACCCATAATTTTGTATGAATAATATCGTTGCTCTTAGTATGAGTTGCTTGGTAAATTTGCTTTTTTGGTGGCTCTTCTGCTATAACTCTAATGGTATCTAAATCAATAGCAGGTTCTGCCATTGTAATAGGTTCATTTGTTTTGCTAGTTTTTTTAGAGGATGAACAAGCAGCAATAAAACCAATAATAATTGCTGGAAAAAGGATGTGTTTGTAGTTCATGTAAAATTTGTTTGAAGAGTAAATGTGCAATTAATTTGGGGATTTGCAAAAAAAGAAAACCGCTTAGTTTATAAACGGTTGAGGTTAATGATTGGTGGATTTTTTTAGCTTGTTTTAACGGTTTTTAAGGCTATTTTTATTTATGTGGTTTATGGTTTAATCCTTACATTTGCGCCATGATGCAAATTCAAGTAATGAAATCTAAATTGCATTGTGTAACTGTAACACAAGCTGAATTAGATTATATAGGAAGCGTAACCATTGATGAAGATTTAATGGATGCCGCTAATATGATTGAAAACGAACAGGTTC
>SYEI01000372.1 GCA_005800865.1 Bacteroidota bacterium
AACAAATAAACAGTTACAAAAAACAAAAGCCCGATAAAATTATCGGGCTTTTTGATTTAAATTTATTCTGCAGTTGTGCTATCTGTAGGATGAGGATGACAATGTGATTTTGGCTTAATATCCATTGGACGATGACAACCTTTTTTTCCGCACGACGACAAACTGATGGCTGCAATACATACTGCAATTGCCATAATGATTTTCAAATTTTTCATATTATTTATTTTTTGATTATACTTAGAAACGGTTCAGGTTTCGTGATAGTATTTCATTACTCATTAATGAGGTAAAACCTATTCTTTTGAAGGTAAGCTTTTCGATTGTTGTTAAATCTTCTAAATTTGTATGCAAATGCACAATAATCTATGAATTTCTTTACAGGATTTTTTAAAGCTATCGGCAATTGTTTCAAAGGGTTTAGTTTACTTTTTGAAAAAGGTTTATGGCCTTATTTATTCTATTCGGTGGGTTTATGGTTATTAATGTGGATAGGCAGTATTTGGGTATTTGCCGAAATAGCTTCGCAATTAGCCAACTACCTAAACCAACAATTAAATTTTGAAGAAATTCCCGATTCTGGTGCTATTTTATCTTTTGCTAAACCTTTTCTAACAGGTTATTTTAGTTTCATTATGACCTGGGTATTTAAAATTATCTTTTGGTTTTTATCCAGCACCTTTACTAAATACTTAGTTTTAATAGCCCTCTCCCCTCTATTTGCGCTACTATCCGAATCGGTTGAAGAAAAAACAAATGGCAAAAATTATCCTTTCACTTTTCCGCAATTAATAAAAGACATTGGAAGAGGTATTGTGATTAGTTTAAGAAACATGCTCTTAGAATATTTTTTCATTATCACAGGATTTATAATTACCCTACTTTTTCCGCCATTAGTTATTGTTACTGGCCCTTTATTAATGATTATTTCTTGGTACTTTATAGGTTTTACAATGTTGGACTATAATTTTGAAAGACATAAAATGACTATTTCAGAAAGCGTAAAATTTACTCGCAAAAACATTGGCTTAGCTTGTGGCATTGGTTTAGTTTACACCGTATTTATGTGGTTACCGTTTTTTATTGGTTTAATGTTTGGTACCGCTTTAGCAGTGGTTGGAGCAACTATTAGTTTTTTAGAACTAAAACAAAAAGAAACTGTTATATAAAACATGAAACACACTGTATCCATCGTTAACTACTATAACACCACGCCATTTTTATATGGCATTCATCATTCTGATTTTTTATCTCGGATAACATTAGAATCAGATATCCCTAGTGTGTGTGCTCAAAAATTAAAAAACAAACAAGTAGAAATTGGCTTAGTACCAGTGGCTATTTTGCCTGAATTAGAAAGCTACCAAATCATTACCGATTATTGTATTGGAGCTATTGGAAAAGTAGATAGCGTGAAATTATTTTCCGAAAAACCTTTAGAAGAATTGACACATGTATTATTAGATTATCAATCTAAAACATCAGTAAACTTAGTTCAGGTTTTAAATAAACATTTTTGGAAAAAGAACATTCAGTTCATCAATGCTACTGAGGGATTTGAAAAACAGATTTCTGGAACAACTGGAGCGGTTATTATTGGCGACAGAACTTTTGGTTTGACGTCCTATCCTTATCAATACGACCTATCTGAAGAATGGCAAAAATATACAGGTTTACCTTTTGTGTTTGCTTGTTGGGTAAGTAATGTGCCATTAGAAGAAAGTTTTATTAATGAGTTCAATAAAACCTTAGCTTTTGGCGTTGATCATATTGAAGAAGCGGTGATAGAAAAACCAAACCATGCTTTAGGCGATAAGGCATTAGATTATCTAAAAAATAAAATTTCATACAATTTAGATGCTGATAAAAAGAAAGCATTGGAGAAGTTTTTAGAGTTGATGAAATAATAAGCTATCATTGACGGAATTTTCAATCAATAAAAGCACTATTGCACTCATTAATGGTAATTTATATTCTTTAAAAAACTATCTTTGAGTAAACGCATTTATTATGAGAAAAATCTCTAAACTTCTTCTGTTAGCCTCTATTACAATTACTAAAATAAATGCACAAACCTTAACAACCTATAGTGTTTTAAGCACTTCCTACGACAGATCAACTGGCACATTTTTTTCTTTAGGTTCGGTAGATGATTATTGGTTTTATACCAAAATGCAAAACTTAACAGTTCCTTTAAATCCTTCTACAATTATTAATTACGCTAATGCACCAACCTATGTTGTGCCTAATAGTGGCAACAATACATTTGCGGGCATCATCAATGATCATAGTATTAATTTTGCCAATAATACTGCTTCACCAGGTTTAAAATTAGTTACCTACCGTACTTACTTTAACATTCCTAATTTGCCTACGCATGGCTATGAACTCGATTTTACAATGAGTGCCGACGATGCTGTGGATAATGTAAAACTCAACGGAGTGCAAAAAGGAAAATTTTTAGACGCTAATTATAATAACATCCCTGGTATAGGAAAACCGTATTTATTAAACATTCCAGCATGCGATACTAGTTTTAGAACTGGATTAAATTACATTGATGTAACTATTGCAGATGCTGGCTCAACCATTGGTTTTTATGGAGAAATCTATTTATCAGAATCTTCTGCCGCATGTCCATCTGAAGTAGGAATTAAAGAGTATAACCAAAACAAAACCTTCCTTTCTATTTTTCCAAATCCTGCAAAAGCCAACTTGGGTTTTAAGATTAATCCCGCTTCTTTTCATGATATTGAAAGCACTATTATTTTTAAAATCTATTCGGTAGATGGTAAAGAAATAAAAACGGAGAAAATCAATAAAACAGATTTAAGTACTTATATTTTAAATATAGAAATCCTAAATAAAGGCATTTACTTTTTAAATATCCAATCTGGTGTATATTCCCAAAATTTAAAATTTGTCAGGGAGTAAAAAAAACTAGACAAGCTTTTTTCTACCATTCTTTAATTGAAGGTTTGACTTTAATTTTCTTATATTTACTTGAATGAAAGCCTCTATTTATAACCAATACGGTCCACCAAGCGTACTTCAAATTAAAGAAGTAACTAAACCAACTCCAAAGGACAATGAAGTATTAGTGAAAATTCATGCTACTACGGTTAACCGCACTGATATTGCTTTTAGAAAACCAGACCATTTTATTAATAGATTGTTTAATGGTTTGTTAAAACCAAAAATACAAATACTAGGAACTGAGTTTGCTGGAGAAATAGAAGCCATTGGTAATCATGTAAAAACATTTAAAGTTGGTGACCAAGTTTTTGGAATAAATACGATGGCTTTTGGAACTCATGCGGAGTACATTTGTATACCCGAACACAAATCCATTGCACACAAACCAAATAATATGACATTTATGGAAGCTGCAGCTGTTTGTGAGGGCTTTATATTTGCCAATAATTACGTAAAATGTATCGACTTTAAAACTTCTCCAGAAATTTTAATAAATGGCGCGACTGGTTCTATTGGTTCTGCAGCATTACAATTAGCAAAATATTATGGAGCCAAACATATCACAGCAGTTTGCAACACAAAAAATATTGAATTGATAAAAACGTTGGGTGCTAATGAAGTTATTGATTACACAAAAAACGATTTCACACAAATAACCCAACAATTTAACGTGGTGTTAGATGCTGTAGGCAAAAGCACCTTTTTTAAGTGTAAACATCTTCTCATAAAAGACGGTGTATATTTTTCAAGCGAATTAGGCCCCTACTCTCAAAATATTTTTTTGGCACTCTTTACTCCTATTTTCAGAAAACGAAAAGTAAAATTTCCTATCCCTACTGATAGTAAAAAAGACATTGAGTTTTTAAAAGACATGATTGAATCTGGAAAGTACAAAGCTGTTATTGACAGAACTTACCCACTATCTCAAATTGTAGAGGCTACAACCTATGCAGAAACTGGAGAAAAAACAGGAAATGTGGTGATTAGAATCATTGATTAAGTCCCCGCATTTTCCCCTTTTTTTCTTCTATAAAATCCCTATCTTTAAGGGTTATTTAATCACTATGAAGAAATCATTTCTACTCCTGTTTTTGGCTTTCATTTCTGTTTCAGAAATCACGTCTCAAAACGAATATATCGACTACCGTTCTACAACCAATCCTTTGTATTGGAAAAACCGTAAACCTTTTGCCGACTACTGGCAACAAGATGTGCATTACACCATTAAAGCAACATTGAATGATACAACCGATATCATTACTGGGCACGAAGAGTTGACCTATTGGAATAACTCTCCTAAAGATTTATACTTTGTGTATTTTCATTTATACAATAATGCTCAAACAAAAGATTCGTATCTGGCTGATTTATACAAGAATAACAATTACCATTTAAAGTTTAACAAGTATCGTAAAGACGGTAAAGGAACGGAAGTAGTAAGTATAAAAAATGGTAATACCGAACTAAAAACGGAGCTAGATAATACGGTAATGAAAGTGTATTTGGAACGCCCTTTAAAACCAGGAGAATCCATTACTTTTGATTTAGACTTTAAAACCTATTATGCAAAAGAAGTAATTCGTAATCGTATGAAAATGTACGGTGCTTTTGGCAACAAACATTTTGATGTAGTGCATTGGTATCCTCGTATTTCGGTTTACGATCGCAAACAAGGTTGGGATACAGATCAACACATGGATCATGAATTTTATGGTGACTTCGGTTCCTTTTATGTAGAATTTACATTGCCAAACAATTACGTATTAGATGCTACAGGTGTTTTACAAAACGAAAAAGAAGTGTTACCAGATTCTTTACGTCAACGCTTAGACATTTCGAACTTTGCAAAAAAGCCATGGAACTCGCCACCAAGCACTATTATTAAACGCGATGGCACAAACAAAACTTGGAAGTTTTCTGCATTAAACGTTCACGATTTTGCATTAACGGCCGACCCAACTTACCGTATTGGAGAAATAATGTGGCAAGGTATTAAGTGTGTGGCATTAGTTCAAGAGCCTCATGCAGCTGGTTGGCAAACTTGTCCACAATATATTGCAAAAGTGTTAGACGTAAACTCCTACAATATTGGTCCTTACCACTACCCAAAAATGATTTGTGCCGATGCACAAGATGGTGTTGAATATCCAATGCTAACTTTAGATGGTGGATATGATCCAAATTATCGCGATTTATTGGTTCATGAAATGACGCATAATTGGTTTTTTGGAATGGTGGGCAGTAACGAAACATACCGTGCATTTTTGGATGAAGGATTCACACAGTTTTATACGGCTGATACCTATCAGTTTATTGACGGACCAAATAAAATTGAACAAAAACCAAAAAGCAAATACGTTCAACGCTTTACCGAACAAAACAGAATTTTAGATGACCAAATTTATAATGGTTATATGAATGCAGTAACCGTGCGAGGAGAGGAAGTGACTTTAAATACTCATAGCGATGATTACAATGGCGGCATCCGTCATGGTGGCGGTTACGGAGCAGTATATACTAAAACAGCTGCTATGCTTAAAAACATGGAGTATGTTTTAGGTCGTTCCTTATTTGATAAGTGTATGCAACATTATTTCAATCAATGGAAATTTGCACATCCTTATCCAGAAGATTTTAGAAATTCAGTCATTCAATACAGTGGCGTTGATTTAAATTGGTTTTTTGATCAATGGTTAGAAACCACAAAAAAAATTGATTACAAAATTGGTCGCATCAAACGTGGAAAAAACAAAGGCGAATATTTGATTAAATTTAAACGTAAAGGCGATATGCAAATGCCTATTGACTTTGCTGTAATCGATAAAAATGATTCGGCTTACTTGTATCATATTCCAAACACCTGGTTTGAGAAACCAGTAAAAACAAATGTTTTACCTCGTTGGATTGGCTGGGGAAAAGTGAAACCAACCTATGTAGCTAAAGTTCAATTAAACAGTAAAATAAAAAATGTCATCATCGATCCTTCTCGTCGTTTAGCGGATGTGGATATGATGAACAATGTAAAACATCATAAAGTAAATTTAACTTTCGATTCAAAAATTTACAATCCATTAGATTGGAAACATTATGAAATGAAAGCTCGCCCAAGTTTATGGTACAATGGTTATGACGGAATTAAAGTAGGCGCTCACTTAAACGGTGGTTATATGAATACAAAACATGTATTTGATGTAACCGCCTGGTTTAGCACAGGATTTGGACAAGCTTATTTAGATAGTACAATAAACAAAAACAAATACAATACCTTTTCGTTTTTATTAAACTATAAAACGTCTACCGCTAAGTTTATTAAAAAATCAAACATCTACATGACTTTAAAATCATTAGATGGTTTAGAAAGTGGTTTAATTGGTTTTGAAAAGAAAAGCAATAACGATAGAAATAGAATTTACATTCAATACAAAGCGATGGTAAGAGATTTACCGAATGATTTAGTGTATTTGATAAATCAAAATGAATGGCAAATTCAAAAAATGAACAGTTACTTAAATGTTGGTATCGATCACAATTACAGCTATAATCGTGGAACAGGAACTATGAATTTAAATGCAAGAGCCAGTGCTTTTACAAGAGATTATGATTACTCTAATTTACAATATACAGCCATCAATAAAAATGACTTAGGTAAAATTAATATCAATACTCGTGTATTTGCGCAATTAGGTTTTGGAACACTCTTGGCAGATGAATCCATGTTATTTGCGTCTGGTTCTAATCCTGAAGATTTAATGGATAATAAATATACCCGTTCAAATGGATTTGTGCCACCAGAGTGGGGAAAATATGGTGCCATGACAAATCACTTTGCTTCTGGAGGAGGATTAAATTTAAGAGGTTACTCTGGTTATGTATTAGCAGCAGAAGATGCTAATGGATTTATTGTTTATAATTACAAAGGAACAACTGGAGCATCGGCAAGTGCAGAAATAGAATTCGGAGAATTTTTTAGTTTTATGAATATCAAAAAATTAAATAATACCATTAAAATTAATCCTTATT
>SYEI01000373.1 GCA_005800865.1 Bacteroidota bacterium
ATTTTAATGAAAAGGGATTAAACGGAATAAAGCCTGTTGCTCGAAAAATAAATTTTTACTTGGATTTTATGGATCATAGTGGTGACACCCTAATTTTTAAAAACGGAGCAAATGACGCTAGAGGACATATAGTGGGAGTAGATATTAAAAATCCTAAAAAAATGTTTACATTAATTCCACAATTAAAAGATGCAATATTTGATGATGCCGTTTATAGTGATGGAAATTTTTATGTAATTGCAACTCAAGAGGCAGAAGAAAAGCTAATTATATTTGATAAACAGGCAAATATTAAAAAAATCATAGCCTTTCCTTTTGGAACACATTACTCTTTTAGAGGAGAAGATAAAAGTAAACAAAAAATATATTTTTCATATCAATCGTTGTTGCACCCTGCTGCTTTAATTAGTTTAAATACAAAAACACAACAGTTTGATATTGAAGAACAAGTAAAAGTAAACTACGAACATCAGGATTATGAAATAAAAAAATTATGGTACAAATCAGATTCGGTAAATGTGCCCATATTGTTGATGTGTAAAAAAGGTATTAAGCTCGATGGAAATAATCCAGTGTTATTAGAATTTTACGGAGGTTTTGGTGTTAGTTTTTTGCCATCTTTTGATCCAGGAAAAATAATGTTCATTGAAAATGGTGGAATTTATGCTTTTGCAATGATTAGAGGTGGTGGCGAATTAGGTGTGGCTTGGCATAATGCCGGACGTATACTAAACAAAAATAATTCGATTAATGATATAATTAATGCTGCAAAGTTTTTAACTCTTAAAAAATATACCAATAGTAGTAAACTAGCTATAAGCGGGGGTTCGCAAGGTGGATTAATGGCTGCAGCAGCAGCAATTAGAACGCCCGAATTATTTAAAGTTGCAATACCAATTGTTGGCGTACATGATATGTTACATTTAGAAAAATATACAATTGGTCAATCAACAAAAAGCGAATATGGTTCGGTAAAGGATTCTATACAATTTTTTAATTTATTATCTTATTCACCCATACATAACATAAAAAAGTCAACAAATTATCCTGCTATGCTTATTATGACTTCCGATACTGATGATAGAGTACCGCCAATGCATTCGTATAAATTAGCGGCGAGTTTACAAGATTTAAAAATCCCTAATATATTATTAAGAGTTGAAAAAGGTGCTGGACACTATGGCGCTGTAACGTATGATAAAAGTATAACCGAATTGGTAGATTTTTATTCTTTTTTGTTTTATAATTTAGGAATCACTAAAGTTAATTAAAACGAATAAAGACTTAATCGTAATATATTTTATGAGCAAGTATATAACAAACGTCTCTTTTTGTTTCAGAGGATTATAGAAATAAATTTTGAAGCTAAAATTATGAATTATAATATCGCTCGATGATAGGAGGAACGTGCCAAATTAATTATAATAAAAGTCCTTGGTACGCTTGTAAAGCGGAAGAATCCATCCAAATCTAAAGCCTATCAGCATATCAAAACGTTTTTGAGTATCTGCTAAACCTGTATCATAGTTATAACCTCGTAGGCTTTGTGTAAACCCTTCATAAAATTCAAAACCAAAATAGCAATTGGCAATGCGGTTATTACTGATGTATTTATAACCTACAAATTGAGTTAATGCAAAACCACCTGTTAAACGGTCGTAGCCTTTCTTTAAATCGCCATTTACAGCAGCTACTTTTTTATTGGCATCATACAAATTTACTTTATGTTGCATCCAACCTCCACCAACGGTAAAAAACACTCCTGAATTTGGATTGTGCCCAAGTTTAGAAATCACATAGCCAACATTGCTGTAAATATTCCATCCACGTTGCGTTAATCTTAAATCAGCTGGGTATCCTTCGTTATCGGTAATTTGTCCTTTATCATTTCGGATGGATGACACAACGTCTTCACGAACATTGTTCCCAAAAAAATAACTTCCTTCCACACTAAATAATAGGTTGCGTTTTGTTTTCCAAGTAAAACTAGCGCCTGCACTTAAATTAGGACCAAAGCGTTTTTCTAAATCGTATTTTGGTAATTGCCCACTAAAGTGAACCCCTACCATTAAAATTCGAAAACTTGAATCTTTAACCGATTGCGCCAGTGTTTGTAATTGTAAAGAAAAACAAAGGCAAAGAATGATGTAAATTTTATATCGCATATCTAATGTCAATCGGGGAATTGATACTTCAAAAATAGAAGATAAATTTTATAAAACCTATATATTGTTTAGGTTGGATATAATAAAAAAGGCTACCTCAAAGAGATAGCCTTTTTTTGAAAGAAAAAACAAAATTAATTATTTAACAATTTTATATGAAGCAGATAATTTTTCGCTTTTAACGTTAATTAAATACATGCCATGTGCTAATTCTGAAGTATTAATGGTAACCATGTTTTCGTTTGATTTATTTGATGAAATCACTTTACCCATTACATCTAAAATAGTGATGTCTAAGTTTAGGTTAGTTTCATTATTAATTTTAACCTGATCATTAAATGGATTAGGATAAACCGAAATCACGTTTGATAAAGTATTATTTTCTTCAATAGAAGTAACTGTATATAATGGAAGAGGAATTAAATTACCACCTGATGCTAAAGCAACCCATAAACCAAATGCTGGACCATTACTATTAGTTGTTGGATTTAAAAAACCACTTGCTAAAACAGTAATGGCGTTTCCAGATAATCCTAATGTATTAAGTGGTGCTAAATAACTTGCTACTGTTGAAGTTCCTGCAGCATCAGTGATGTGTAATGTGTAGTTACCAGCTGCAGTATTTGAAGGTAGTTGTAAATACCCTGTAGAATTATATGTTCCGTAAGCGATATCGTTTACAACGGTTCCAGCACCTTGAGCTTGAACATCAACTGTTGGAGCATCGGTTGAGCCATGAAAAACTAACACATCTGTATTCGTGGAGATTAATGAGCGTTCTCTAACACTAGCATTTGCAACTAAATTAAAAGGAACAATCGTGTTATTTGGCGTATATCCAGAACCACTAACTAAACCAGAAGCAATTAATTGGTATTTGTTTGAAGCAGATAAATTGTAAGTAAAAGTTGCTAAAGCACCAACGGCACTTGTACTTGTAGGAAGAGCGATTGATAAAGAAA